>DATDJA010000567.1:0-2352 GCA_036520795.1 Candidatus Limnocylindrales bacterium | reverse complement strand
GGACGTCACGCACTGCACGGAGAACGCGCTCCGGCTGCTGCACGCCTTTGGCCGCGATGACATCCCGGTCGCCGAGGGCGCCGCCGGAGCGCTCCTGGGCTCGATCGTTCGGGCCACGGAGGTCCACGGCGAGAGCGGCATAGGGTCGACGCGCCTGGAGCCCGCGACGGCGGCCGTCCACGCGGACCACGCGGTCGACCTGATGGCCAGGATCCTTGCGGACCACCCGGAGCCGGTCGCGATCGCGCCCATCGGGCCGCTGACGAACATCGCGCTGCTCCTGCGGCTGCACCCAGACCTCGCGCCGAGGATCGCGCACCTGTGCCTGATGGGCGGCTCGATCGGCGAAGGGAACAGCACCGTCTCCGCCGAGTTCAACATCTACGCGGACCCCGAGGCCGCCGACGTCGTGTTCCGCTCGGGCGTGCCGATCACCATGATGGGTCTCGACGTGACCCACCAGGCGCTGCTCGACCGGTCCCACGCCGGGGCGCTGCGGGACACCGGAACGCGCTCGGGCCGGATCGCCGCCGAGCTCACGGACTTCGCGCTCGACCGGAACATGCAGTGGTCCGGGTCGGCAGTGACGGCCATCCACGATGCCGTGGCGATCGCCCACCTGGCGACCCCCGACCTCGTCGAGGTCGCGCCGTACCACGTCACCCTGGACACGACCAACGGGCCCGCCCGCGGCCGCACGGTCTGCGACGGCCAGCCGTACCGGCTCCGGCGTGACGGCCGGGCGCCCAACGCGGACGTCGGCATCGTGATCGACGGCGAGCGCTTCGCGACGATCCTCATCGACGCCTTCGCGAGCCTCCCGTGACTGCCCCCATCCCGGTCCTGCTCGACTGCGACCCGGGCCACGACGACGCCCTGGCGATCACGCTCGCCCTCGCGCGCCCGGAGCTGGACGTCCTGGGGATCACGACGGTGGCCGGCAACGTGGGCCTGCGCGAGACCACCCGCAACACGCTGCGGCTGCTCGCGCTGCTCGGCCGCACGGACGTGCCGGTCGCCTCGGGCGCGGCGGCGCCGCTCCTGCGGCCGCTCGAGATCGCCGACGACGTGCACGGGGAGAGCGGCCTCGACGGCGCGGACCTGCCGGAGCCCCGGTCCGAGCTCCGGCCCGAGGGCGCCCTGGCGTTCATGCGGGCGACCCTGGAGGCCGCCCCCGGCCCGGTCACGCTCATCCCCACGGGTCCATTGACCAACATCGCCCAGCTGCTCCTGGCTGCGCCGGCCCTGGCGCCGAAGATCGCCCACATCTGCCTCATGGGCGGTGCCATGCGGGAGGGGAACTGGACGCCGGCGGCCGAGTTCAACATCTGGGTCGACCCCGAGGCGGCCCGGATCGTGTTCCGCAGCGGCCTGCCGATCACGATGGTCGGCCTCGACGTCACGCACACGGCGCTATTCCTCGACACGGACGTCGCGCGCCTCGACGCGCTCGGCACCCCCGTTGCCACCGTGTTCGCGGACCTGCTCCGGTTCTATGGGCGGTTCCACCACGAGCGCTACGGCTGGGACGGGTCGCCGATCCACGACGCGGTGGCGGTCGCCCACGTCGCGGTGCCGGGTCTCGTGACAACCCAGCCCTACCGGGTCGACGTCGAGACGACCGGCGAGATCACCCGGGGCCGGACGGTCGTCGACAGCCGCGGCGTCGCGGGCCCGGCGCCGAACGCGGAGGTCGCGCTGACCATCGACCGGCCGCGGTTCGTCGATCTCCTGGTGGACGCGATCGCGTCGTTCGGGTGACCGACACGAGGCCGGTTCTGCGGTACGTCGCGATCGGGGACTCGTACACGATCGGGACCTCGGTGGCCGAGCGGGAGTCGTGGCCGGCCCAGCTGGTGGCGCGGCTGGCCGCGGACCCGCCTGGCGCGACGATCTCATTAGTCGCGAACCACGCCGTCAATGGCTCGAGCGCGGACTCGGTCGTCCGCCACCAGCTGCCCCTCATCGACGCGGAGCGGGGGCTCGGCTTCGCGTCATTGCTCGTCGGCGCGAACGACGCGGCCCAGGGTGTCCCTGAGGCCGTGTACCGCGCCGACGTCACGAAGATCCTCAACGCGCTCCTCGGGCGCCTCGCCCCCGATCGCATCCTGGGTGTCGAGACGCCCGACTACACGGTCATGCCGATGGGGGCGGCGTTCGGCGAACCGGTGGCCCGCCGGGCCGCGATCGTTCGCAACAATGCCGTGCTGAGCGAGCTGTGCCGCGAGCGGGGGATCCGCTTCGTCGACGGGATCCTCGCGATCTCGTCCGAGGCGGCGTTCGACGCGACCCTCGTCGCCGGCGACGGGCTGCACCCGTCAGGCGCCCAGTACGCCCGCTGGGTCACGGAAC
>DATDJA010000566.1:0-3475 GCA_036520795.1 Candidatus Limnocylindrales bacterium | reverse complement strand
CCGTGTTGCGCCTCGGCGGCAAGAACGTCAAGGACGTGGCCGGCTACGGGCTCATCCCCCTGCTCGTCGGCAGCCAGGGCACGCTCGGGCTGATCACAGAGGCGACCCTTCGGCTCCGCCCAACACCCCCGCCGAGGGCGACGATGCTGGCGTTCTTCCCCTCGCTCGAGGCCGCGGGCGAGGCCGTCGCCGGGATGACCGCCGCCGGGCTTGGCCCCGTGACCCTCGAGCTGATGGACGGGTTCACGATCCGGGCGGTCGACGACGTCCACAAGCTCGGCCTCGACCGGGACGCCGCCGCGATGCTGCTCGTGGAGTCGGATCTCCCCGGCGGGGCGGCGGCGAGCGAGATGGATGCCGCCGAGCCGATCTGCGAGGCCGCCGGCGCGACGCTTGTCGTGCGGGCGGCGGATCCCCAGGAGGCCGACTGGCTGCGCCAGGGACGACGCCTGGCCTTCCGGGCGCTGGAACACCTGGGCGTCGCACGCATGGAGGACGTCGGCGTCCCGCGCAGCCGGGTCCCGGAGATGCTGCGCGAGATCGAGACGATCGGGGAGCGGCACCGCCTCACGATCGGGACCTTCGGCCACGCGGGAGACGGCAACCTCCACCCGACGTTCGTGCTAGATCGGAACGAGGACGAGGCGGCGTCCGTGCCGCGCCTCGAGGCGGCGCGCAACGACCTGTACGAGGCGGCGCTCGCGCTCGGCGGGACCGTGACCGGCGAGCACGGCATCGGCGTGGCGCGACGGGACTGGCTCGTGCGGCAGCGTGGCGAGGACGCGGTCGCCGTCATGCGCGCGATCAAGCACGCGCTCGACCCTCAGGACCTGCTCAACCCGGGCCGCGTCCTCGTCTGAATCGTGGCGCCGTGGCCCTGGTCGCGCGTCAGCCGTCGGTGGCGACCTCGCGGAGGAAGCTGACGATCGGCCAGATGCCGTCGGTCCAGTTGGAGATCACCGTCACGACCGCGCCGGTCGACGGCCGGCACGTCGAGAGGAACGAGATGCCCGCGTCGTAGCCCTCGAGCTGGATGGCGTCGCCACCGGCCGGGAGCCAGAACCCGAGGCCGTATCGCCGGTCGTCGTCCGGTGACTCGCTCCGGGGCTCGACCATCTCGGCGAGGACGTCGGGCGGCACGATTCGTCCTGCGAGCAGGGCGGCCCAGAATGAGCGCATGTCCGCCAGGGTCGAGAACAGCCCGCCGTCGCCGACGCCGCGCAGCGGCATGTGGAGCTGGTTGGTCCGGAGCCCATCGGCCGCCAGGTAGTTGGTCGCCGTCCTCGGCTCGGGTGCGTCCGACCGCTGGAACGCCGTGTCCACCATGCCGGCCGGTGCGATCACCCGGTCGTGGACGAGCTGGTGGTACGGCACGCCGGCCGCGCGCGCCGCGAGGATCGCGAGCAGGACGAAGCCGCCGTTGTTGTACGCGAACCGCTCGTCGGCGGGGAACACCGTGGGATGGCCGTCGAGGGAGGGGAGGTAGTCCTCGGCGTCGAGGTAGCGATGGACGGGCTCGGGCAGGACGTGGTCGGTCACGTCAACCTCGGATTCGTCAAGGTAGTCGCCGATGCCTGACCGGTGGCCGAGCAGGTGCCGGACCGTGACGTCGCCGGCGACGTCCGGCAGGTCGGCGCCGAGGATCGAGCGCGCGGTTGAGTCCAGCGACAACGTCCCGTTGGTGACGAGGCTCATCACCGTGAGCGCCGTGAAGCCCTTCGTGCCGCTGGCGATCGCGAGGATCGAGTCCGGCTTGACCGGCACCTCCCATCGCCGGTCCGCGAGGCCGATCGCCCGGTCGACGGGCGTGCGGCCGGGCCGGTCGATGCCGATGAGGCCGGAGAACGAGGACTCGGCGGCGACGGTGTCGAGGGCGGTGGGCCAGTCGGGATTTGTGACCATGGCGGAAGCGTAGGGCACGGCGTGACACGCTAGGTGTCACAGCGGGGTCCGAGGATGCGCGGCATGGAAGCCCGAATCCTCCCCCTGCCGACACCGGCCCTCCGCTCCGCCGGCCCCGACGGTGCCGCGCCCAAGGTCCGCGTCGAGGGCGATCGCATCGTGATCGATCGGCTCGTCCTCACGGACCGGGTGCTGGCCTCGTCGCTCGCCGAACGCGAACCCGCGGAACGCCCCGACGTGATCGAGCGCGCGCTGCGGATCGGCCTCCTCGCCATCCAGGACGCCTCGACCACGATGGACGTCGACGTCGTCCGCCGCGAGTTCGAGAAGCTCGTCGCGCAGACGAGCGCCGTCAACGAGCACGCCGCGCGCGCCGTCGAGGACGTGCTGCGCAGCAACTTCGCGGACGGCGACGGGCGCCTCCCGCGTACGCTCGAGAAGTTCCTCGGCGACAAGGGCGCTCTGCAGCAATTCGTCAACGAGCTGTTCGACGAGACGCGGCGGGACTCCGCGATCGGCCGCATCGGTGGTCTCCTGGGCCAGTACTTCGACGGCGACCGCTCGAAGGTCGCCCAGCTCCTGGACCCCACGCGCATGGGATCCCCGCTCCACCAGTTCCGCCAGGAGATCGCGGACGGTTTCAAGGGCGTGCACGAGCGTCTGAGCTCGCTCGAGGCCGCATCCAAGGCTCGCGCTGACGAGCGCTCACGGTCCGCGGCCAAGGGCGGCGACTTCGAGGACCTGCTCGAGGACCTGCTCGGTTCGCTGGCCCGGGGCGCCGGCGACCTCATCGACCGGACGGCGACCGACACGGGAGCCCTGCTGGGCTCGAAGAAGGGCGACTTCGTGCTGACGGTCGATCCGCGGATCGCCCGCGGCGCGGACCTGCGGATCGTCGTCGAGGCCAAGGACCGGGCGATGTCCCAGCGCGCGATGCGCGAGGAACTGCGCGAGGCCCGCGAGAACCGCGGCGCCGCCGTCGCGGTGGCGATCTGGACGCCTGCGCACGCCCCGACCGGCATCGCGCCGTTCTCGATGGTCGGCGACGACGTCCACGTGGTCGTCGACCCCGAGGCGCCGGACACCGCCTACCTCGAGGCCGCCGTCCGCCTGGCGCGGCTGCTCGCCCTGGCGTCGCTCCAGGAGCACGAGGTCGACGTCGACGCCGCCGCCATCGGGCGGGCGCTCGCCGGCGTGCGCGAGCAGCTCGACGCGATCCGGGCGCTCAAGACGCAGCTGACGTCCGTCTCCAACGCCACGAAGGCCGTCTGGACCGGCCTCGATACGCTCCGCAACGGCATCCTGGCGCGCGTCACGGAGGCCGAGGCGGAGCTCCGCGTCACCGGTTCGACGACCGCCGCCTGATCGGGCGCCCCGGACCGGGGAGCCATGGGCCTGCGTGACAAGTAGGCCATACCCATGGGAGGATGGATGCGGGACCATCGCCCCGAGCCGGAAGCAGGCGTTACCGGCGGTCGTGACCGGGAGCCCCCCGATGCAGCGCATCGCGCCCCTTACCCCCCTGTTCCTCATCGCCGCGCTCGCAGGGTCATTCATCGCGCCCGTCGCCGCG
>DATDJA010000565.1:0-5479 GCA_036520795.1 Candidatus Limnocylindrales bacterium | reverse complement strand
CGTCGCGGCACCGGAGGTCATCTCCCACACCTCGGCGCCCTCGGCGTGGACGAGCGCCATCTCCTTGAGCTTGAGCGCGGCCTCGAGCGCGGCCGGGTAGGCGACCCCGCCGCCGGTCACGAACACGTGCCGCGCGTCGCGCAGGGACTCGGCGAGCGGCTCGGCGAGTGGTTCTGCTGCGGCGATCGCGGCCTCGGCCGCGTCGGCGGCGGCGAGGATGCGGGTGGCCTCCGCGTCGGCCGCTTCCTTGCCCAGGAGCTCGACCAGCAGGAGCTCCGTCGCGACCAGGGTGGACGAGAACGTCTTGGTCATCACCGGCACGGTGGACGGCCCGCCGGCGGACAGCACCACGTCCGAGGCCACGGTCGTCAGGGTGGAACCGGGCACGTGGACGATCCCCGCCATGGGGAACCGGCCGCGCACGGCTTCCGCGACGGCGACCACGTCCTTGAACTCGCCCGACGACGAGATGCCGACGATGGCATCGCGCGGGCCGAGTCTCGGCGCATAGAGGAGGAACTCCGCCGCGGTGACCGGGATGACGACGGGATCGTCCGGTCCGGCGCGGTGGCGGTACAGGGTGGCCGCGGCCAGGCTCGAGTGGAAGCTGGTGCCGTTGCCGATGACGTGGACGCGGTCGATGCCCGCAGCCAGCCACCCGCGAGCGATCCGGCGGGCGTCGGCACGGGCCACCTCGACGGTTGCCCGGATCGCCGCCGGGCCTTCGCGGATCTCGCGCGGGACCGCACCCTCGATCATCGGCCGGCCTCGGCGCGTTCCGGGCGACCGGGCACCGGCACCGCCTCGACGTCGATCCCCCGCCGCCGCAGGGCGTCCAGCGTCCCTGCCGGGGCCGCGTCGTCGGTGACGAGGACGTCGACCTCGTCCAGCCCGAACACGAACCCCGGGGCGACCTGCTCGAACTTGGTGGCATCGGCGAGCACCACGACCGAGCGCGACATCTGCGCGAGTGCCCGATCCGTCAGGATCTCCGGGACGGAGTCGTTCATCAGCCCCTGCTCGAGGCTGATCGCGCCGATGCCCATGAACAGCGTGTCGGCGCGCAGCTCGCGCATCGACAGCTCGGCCAGGTGGCCCAGCATCGAGTGCATCCGGGGCCGGACGACGCCGCCCAGGACGATGAGCTCGATGCCGTCGCGGTCGAGCAGCACGTTCGCGATGTCGAGGGCGTTGGTGATGACCGTGAGCCGGCGATGGGCGATCTCGCGCGCGAACGCGAGCGTGGTCGTGCCGCTGGCGATGGCGATCGTCGAGTCGTCGGCCACTCGCGCGGCCGCGGCGCGGGCGATGGCCCGCTTGGCGTCGAGCTGAGGGTCGCCGCGCAGCGAGCCGGTGGATCCGGCGGTCGCGGCCGAGAGCGCCGCGCCGCCGTAGGTCCGGACCACGCGTCCCTCGCGCGCCAGCCGCTGGAGGTCGCGGCGGATCGTGGACGGGGTGACGCCGAGGTCGTCGGCGAGCTCCGCCACGCTCGCGCGGCCGTCGGCCCGCAGGTGCTCGACCAGGCGCGTGCGACGCTCCGTCTCCAGCATGCGCGGATCTTGCTCGTTTCCCGCGCAGTTTGTCAACGTCGTGCGTGTTCTGCGCAGATTGCGCGTTCCTATGCTCGGAAGTTGCGCACGCGACCATCGGGCGCATACGATCCGGCCCATGGCCTTCCAGCTGGGCGTCCTTCGCGGCCTGGACGCGTGCAGCTCGCCCCGTGGCGCCTTCACGGTGCTGGCGCTCGACCACCGCCAGAACCTGCGCAAGGAGCTGCGACCCGACGACCCCAAGGCCGTCACCGAGGCCGAGATGGTCGAATTCAAGCAAGCCGTGGTGCGCGCCCTCGGGACCACGGGGACGGGCATCCTGCTCGACCCGGAGATCGGCGTTGGCCCCGCGATCGCCGACGGGTCGCTGCCCGGCGGGGCAGGCCTGATCGTCGCCATCGAGGCAACGGGCTACGAAGGCCCGAGCGACGCACGCGTGAGCCGGGTCCTGCCCGGCTGGGGGGTCGAGCAGATCAAGCGACTGGGCGCCTCGGCCGCCAAGCTGCTCGTCTACTACCACCCCGACGCGGTCAACGCGGCCGACCAGGAGCGCCTGGTCGCCGACGTCGCGGCGGCCTGCCGCGCGGCGGACCTCGCGCTGTTCCTGGAACCCCTCTCGTTCGGCCTCGATGGGTCGAAGCTCACCGGCGAGGAGCGGCGACGCGTGGTGGTCGAGACCGCGCGACGCCTGACGGCGCTGGGCGCGGACGTGCTCAAGGCGGAGTTCCCGTACGACGCGGGTGTTTCGGATGAGAGTCGATGGCGCGAGGCATGCGCGGAGCTGGACGCCGCCAATCCGCTCCCCTGGGTGCTCTTGTCCGGGGGCGTGGACGACGCGACGTTCGAGCGCCAGGTCCGGGTCGCCTGCGAGGCGGGCGCGAGCGGCGTGCTGGTCGGGCGGTCCGTATGGGCCGAGGCGGCCGCGCTCGAGGGGGCGGCACGCGATGCGTACCTCATGTCGACCGGGCGCGATCGTCTCGGCCGCCTCGTCGAGCTCGTGGACGACCTCGCCGCGCCGTGGCGGCCGCGGTGGGCGGCGGCCCGTCGGCCCGAGGCGCCCGGACCCGGCTGGTACGAGCGGTACTAGCGATGACCGGGCGCGGCGGGCCGGGTGCGCGCGACATCGACCTGCTCATCGTGGGCGAGATCAATCCCGACATCGTTGTCTCGGACCCCGACCCGCGGGCTGCGTTCGGGCAGGAGGAGCGCTTCGTGGAGAGCGTGCGGCTGACCGTCGGCAGCTCGTGCGCGATCACCGCGTGCGGCGCGGCGCGACTGGGGCTGGCGGTGAGCATGGTCGGCGTCGTCGGCGACGATCCGCTCGGGCGGTACATGCTCGAGGCGCTGGCCGGGCGGGACGTTGACGTCTCCGCCTGCCGCGTAGCGCCGGATCGTCCGACCGGCGCGTCCGTGATCCTCAGCAACGGGACCGACCGCGCGACGCTCACCGCGCTGGGCACGATCGCCGACGTGCGTCTGGCCGACGTTCCGCCGGCGCTCCTGGCGCGCGTCAGGCACGTCCACGTCGGCAGCTACTTTCTCCAGCCGGGTCTCGCCGCCGAGGTACCCGCGCTGTTCCGCGCGGCTCATGCGGCCGGCGCGACGACGAGCCTGGACACCAACTGGGACCCGTCGGGTGCCTGGGACGGCGGGTTCGTCGCGGCCCTCGCCGAGACCGACGTGCTGTTGCCCAACGCCGCCGAGGCCACGCGGCTGGCCCGGCTCGACGACGTGGAGGCCGCGGCGCAGGCGCTCTCCTCGGGCCCCGGCGGCCGTCGGCGGACCGTTGCGGTCAAGCGCGGCGCCGACGGCGCGCTCGCGATCGGGCCGGACGGGGCAGTCACGCGGGTCGACGCCATGGCCGTCGACGCCGGCGACGCGATCGGCGCGGGCGATTCGTTCGACGCGGGGTTCCTCGCCGCCTGGATCGACGCGCGGTCGCTCGAGGCTGCGCTGCGGCTCGGCGTCGCGTGCGGATCGCTGTCCACGCGCGCGGCCGGAGGCACGGACGCCCAGCCCACGCGGGCCGCGGCCGAGGCGGCGGTGCGCGCGATGGGTGCATCGTGACGACGGCCGTCGACCCGCCGGCGATCCGACGCGTCGTCGGCGTGGCGCTGAACGCGGCCATCGACAAGACGGTGTCGGTCGACCGGCTCGTCGCCGGCGCGATCCATCGGCCGGTCATCCGGTCGGTCGTCGCGGGGGGCAAGGCGGCCAACGTGGTCCGGGCGGCGCGGCACATGGGGCTCGACGGGACGATGGTCGCGGTCCTCGGGGGCCACGCGGGCGCGTGGTACCGAGCCCAGCTCGAGGAGCGGTCGATCGCCCTTCACGAGGTCTCCGCCGCGGACGAGACGCGCACCTGCCTCTCGGTGCTGGACGACACCACGGGCGAGCTGACGGAGTTCTACGAGGCCGGCATCCGGTTGCGCGACGAGGACTGGCCCGTCGTTGAAGCCGCGCTCCGGGCGGCGATCGGCGGCGACGGGAGCGACGTCGTGGTCGTGCTGGCGGGCAGCCTGCCGCCGGGAACGCCAGCCGACGCGTACGCCCGGCTCGCGGTCATCACCGCCGAACGTGGAGCCCGGGCGGTCGTCGACAGCGACGGGGCGTCGATGGCAGCGGCGCTCGCGACCCGGCCGTGGCTGGTCAAGGTCAACGCCGCCGAGGCCGAGACGGTCACGGGGACCAGCGCGCGGACCCGCGATCGGGCGGCCACCGCCGCGGCGGAGCTCCGCTCGCGCGGCGCGGCGAACGCCATCGTGACCCGGGGCGTCCACGGCGCGGCAGTCGCGACCGCCGACGGTTCGTGGGCGCTGGGCAACCTGCCGGCCGCACACCGGGGGCCGTACTCGGTCGGCAGCGGGGACGCCTTCCTCGCCGGGTTCCTTGCCGGGTCATCGCGGGGACTGGGTCCCGCCGATGCCCTTCGCGTGGCTGGAGCGACAGGCGCGGCCAACGCGCGCACGCCCGGCCAGGGCGAACTCGACCCCGCAGACGTCGATCGAACGCGGCTCGTGTGCGAGGTGGTCGCGCTGCCGGCGCGGACCTAGTCGGGAAGCTGGCCGATCTCCTCGAGTCGGCGCCGGACGCGGCGCAGCGACGTGCGGTCGGCGAACGCCACGAACACCGTGTCGTCGCCGGCGATCGAGCCCACGACCTCGGGCCATCGGGCGCGATCGAGCGCCGCCGCCAGCGGGTGCGCCGAGCCTGGCAGCGTGCGCAGCACCAGCGTGGTGCCGGCCTCCCGGATCTCGACCGGCATGTCGTGCAGGAGCGTCCGGATGCGGTCCTCGCCGCTCGCCTCGGCCTCGCGCAGGCGCGGCGGGATCGCGTAGGCCTGCGTGCCGGCGCGGCGGACCTTGATCAGGCCGAGCTCCGCGACGTCGCGGCTGATCGTTGCCTGCGTCGTCCGGAAGCCACGCTCGCGCAGCGCGGCGGCCAGCTCCTGCTGGGTCCGGATCGGGCGCTGCTCGACCAGGTCGCGGATCGCTCGCTGGCGGAGCTGCTTCATGACTTCCATGGGGATCGGCCTCAGCGTCGTCCTAGCGGACCAGGAAGACCACGATGACGATGGCGGCCAGCACCACGCGGTACGCGACGAAGATCCCATACGAGTGCGTCCGGACGAACCGCAGCAGCACGGAAATCGCGAGGATGCCGGCGACGAATGCGGCCACGACCCCGGCGATCATCGGCGCGACCTCGACCCCCGTCACGTCCCCTCGGATCAGCTTGAACCCCTCGTACACGACGGCGAGCGCCGTGATCGGCGTTGCCATCAGGAAGCTGAAGCGCGCCGCGCCCTCCCGGTCCAGGCCGGCGAACAGGGCGGCCGAGATCGAGATCCCCGATCGGCTCACGCCGGGGATGAGCGCCAGGGCCTGCGCGATGCCGATGCCGAGCGAGCCCCGGAACGTCAGGTCGCC
>DATDJA010000564.1:0-4105 GCA_036520795.1 Candidatus Limnocylindrales bacterium | reverse complement strand
CGCGTGACCCTCCATCTCAAGCAGGGCGTCAACGCGGATGTTCCGGCGACGGCGCGGGTCATCACCGACGCGGTCGAGCGCCGCGAGCTGCTGGTCGATGTCGCGAAGGCGTGGAATCGCACCGACATCGACCGCATGGTCGAGCAGAGCCCGCTGATCGAGCTCACGATCGAGGGCTACGCGGCCGCCGCCTGACGCCGGCGCGCGGGCTGGTCTGCCAGTCCAGCGAATCGGGCTGAGGCGATCGCGCGGTCGCCGCATCCTTGTGACCCCGGCCTCACAGGCCAGATTCCTCCCCGAACCGGCCAGCGCACGGCCCGACGACAGCCGTCAGCGCGAATTGCCGGACTGGCAGGCCAGCGGTGCCGATGCCGAGCCGGCCCACGGCCGCTGGCCGGCCTGGCAGGCAAGCCGCGCCAGCAACGGGCAAGCTGAATATCGGGAACGAAGGAGGGAACTGGGGCCCAAACGCCTATGACGCCGGCGTCACGCCCGCCTCGGCGTCGAGGATCGCCCGGAAGCGCTGCAGCGACGCCGGGATCTCCGCGTTGATCCGCCGCTCCGCCTCGCGGCCGATGAAGCCGAACAGGGGCGAGGTCGTGAGCTCGATCTCCAGGGCGATCCGCGTCGCGTTCGTGCCGACCGGGTCGAACCGTGCCCGCACCTCGACGGTCAGCGGCCCGCCGGACCCGCCGATGACGAGCGCCGACGGCGGCCGCAGCTGGCGCACGGTCCCCACGACCTCGGTGCCCGCGGCGGCCGAGGAGAGCTTCAGGCGGACACGGCTCCCCGTCGACAGCGGCGGGTCGAGCAGGACCGCGCTGACCACCTCGGGCAGCCACCGGGGCAGCTCCTCGATCCGCGTGGCGACGCGGAAGGCGTCCTCGGGCGGATAGGGGATCTCGAGCGAAGCACCGACGCGACCCATCGACCCATCCTAAGCCCTGCCACTCCGGTCAGCGGACCGGTTCGGTCAAGCGCTCGACCAACTCGTCGATGTCAGCTTCCGCGAATCCCTGCCGGCGGAGCAGGGCGCGAGCGCCGCCGTGGGCCTGGTCGAGGTGCTCGAGCGCGCCCGCCATGTACTCGGGCGGGCACTCGAGGACCAGGGGCTCATGGCGCCAGTCGGACGGGTCGACGGCGGAGCGCGGTGCCGAGAAGTAGCGCGCGGTGACCGCGTAGTCCTCGACGATGACCGACGCCGGGACCCCAACGAGGTCGAGCAGCCAGGCGATGACGACGCCGGTGCGGTCCTTGCCCGCGGCGCAGCCGATGATCGCGGGCAGCCCGTCGGCCTCCAGCAACGCCCGCGCGACGCTCGCCAGCTGGGTCGAACGCACGTCGAACACGTGGCGATACATGCCGGCCAGGCCCGCGTGGGGGGTCGGGTCGTCGGCGAGCAGCGGGAGGCTCGTGTAGCGGATCGACGCGGATCGCGCGAAGGCATTGGGGGCGCGGACGAGCTCGTCGGGCCAGCGGAGGTCGATGACCTGGCGGAGGCCGAGCTCCGTGAGCTGCTCCTGGGCATGCTCGGGCAGCGTCGTCAGCTCGTCGGAGCGGAGGAGCGTCCGCCACCGCGTGCGCCGCCCGTTCGCCGCGGGGTAGCCACCCACGTCGCGGACGTTCCGCGTCCCGTCGAGCGCGAGGTGGCGAGCCGGTTCACCGATGGTCATGCCTCGAGAAGCGTACCGGCGATCGCGACGCCCGCCTGTTCATGACATTCGTCCACCCCGGGACATGACCCTCGGCCCATTCGGCCGAGGGCCGGCGCGGGCTACGGTACGGCCATCGAACGGACCGCCAACACACGGACCCAATCCGGCGGCGCGTCGACCCTCCGGCGGGATGCTGGGCGGCGGCGGAGCCGGGAACCTTGTCCGACCAGACGGTCCGTTTTCGATTCCCGGCCCACTTGCGCGCAGGCGGTATCGTCCGCAACGAACGCGAGGGGAGCGCGTCCATGGCGCGTACCGTCGTGTCGATGGGGGCAGCTGAGGGCCAGTTGAAGTGACCAGCAGGGGTTTGCGCTCGCCGGGCGTGGCGGCGTTCCTGTCCCTCCTGTTCCCGGGCCTCGGCCAGTACGCGGCCGGCGAGCGGCGGCGCGGCATCCTGATCGCCATCCCCGCGCTCGTCGTCCTGATCGGGATCGTCGGGTTCGTGCTCGGGACGCTGCTCGGCGGCGGGTCACAGGCGATCATCGGCCTCGTCCTCAGCCCCGAGGTCCTGGTCGGCATCGTCGCCCTCGACCTCATCTGGCTCGCGTACCACGCGTTCGCGATCCTCGATGCCTGGTTCGTGGCCCGGCGTCTGCGGACCGACGCCGGCCGCGGGACGAGTCGCTTCGCAGTCGTCGGCCTCCTCGCGGTCCTCGCCGTCGCGACCCTCGGCCACGGGTCCGTCGCGGCGCTGGGCATGGAGACGGAGGACACGCTCTCGGCCGTCTTCCGGGGCGACGACCCGAACGAGGATCCGAGCGGCGACTGGGAGATCCCGGAGGCGAGCTTCGAGCCCGAGGAGGACGATTCCCCGACGCCCGCGCCGACGGCGAGCCCGCTGCCCGGCGAACTCATCCCGCCTCCGAGCCTGGTGCCGTCGGTCGCCCCGACCCCCAGCCCGCCGCCGGTCCCGCAGTGGGCCCGCGACGGCCGGCTCAACCTGCTGCTCGTCGGCTCCGACGCCGGTGCTGGCCGGTGGCTGCTGCGCACCGACACGATGGTCCTGCTGAGCGTGGACATCGAGTCTGGACGGGCGGCGATGTTCGGGATCCCGCGCAACCTGATCAACGTCCCGCTCGCCGGCGAGGACGCGAAGGCCTTCCCGGACGGCCGGTTCCCCGGGCTCCTCAACGCCCTGTACGTCTATGCGTGGGGGCATCCCTCCCAGTTCCCCGGCGGCGATGCGCGCGGGTTCCGGGCCGTCACGGGTGCGATCCAGGAGCTTGTCGGCGTCCCCCTCGACGGGTTCGTGGCGGTGGACCTCCAGGGGTTCGTGAAGCTCGTCAACTCGGTGAAGGGCCTCTGGATCCGGATCCCCGAGCCGCTCTACGACGACCACTATCCCAAGGTGGACGGGTCCGGCTACATCACGATCTCGTTCAAGGCAGGCTGCCAGAAGCTGACCGGGGGCGAGGCGCTGTCCTACGCGCGATCACGGCACCAGGACTCGGACTACGGCCGGATGCGCCGCCAGCAACTGACCCTCCTCGCCCTGCGTCGCCAGCTCGACCCGCTTGCCCTGCTCGAACGGGCGCCCGAGATGCTCTCGATCGCGAAGGGCGACCTGTGGACCACGATCAAGCGCAAGGACCTCGCGAGCCTCGCCCAGCTCGCGGCGGACATCCAGGCCCGCGACGTCGACCGCGTCTACTTCACGCCGCCCGAGTACCCCGAGTACCTGACGACGGGCGAGATCAAGCGCATCCGCCAGACGGTCCGTCACTACTTCGACAGTCGTGGAGGTGGCGGAGGCGGCGGAGGCGGTGGAGGCGGTGGAGGCGGCAACGACGACGGGCTGAGCAACGCCAAGCCCTGCCCGGACCGCTGACGTGGACCGGGGCCGCCGACACTCGGAGAAGCGGCCGCCGGGCATGTGCACCCGAATACGCCGTATTGCTGAGCGACGCGGCTCCACGGATCGCGGACCATGGGCGCCGCTTGATCACTTCGGGGAACCCTGATCGACCATGCCCGCCCGCCCCCAGCCGCGCCTCCAGGCCTTCCCCGCGGAGGACCTCGCCTTCCGGCGGTACGTCGCCGAGGCGTTCGCGCAGCTCCTCGACGACGTCTCGACCCGACCCAACGGCCGTCCCGAAGCGGACGACCTCCAGTGGCGGCTGCGGGTTCGCTACCCGTCCGCGGTCGTCCGCGAGCGCGACGCCCTCGCCGATCCCGGCGGCGAGGGCCAGCTGTGGTACGTCTACCGGTTCGGGAGCGTCCGGCCCGGCCGCCGCTGGTGGGAGGAGCCGGGCCACGCCTGGGCGATCCTCGACGGGGATCGGTGCTTCGTCGAGGTGTCGACGTCGCTGGCCGAGATCGTCGAGGTGCCGAGGGCGACGATCCTCGGGCAGCGGGTCGAGGCGTTCGCGAACCCCGGCGACGCGTCCGTG
>DATDJA010000563.1:0-2998 GCA_036520795.1 Candidatus Limnocylindrales bacterium | reverse complement strand
ATCGACGAGCACACCTCGACCGATCACGTCCAGATCGGCTCGACGGTCAAGGTCAAGGGCGAAGATGGGGCCGAGACGTTCATGATCGTCGGCTCCGCTGAGGCCAAGCCTGCCGCCGGCCGCATCTCGAACGAGTCGCCGGTCGGCCGCGCGCTGCTCGGCCGCAAGAAGGGCGACGAGGTCCTGGTGAAGGTGCCCGCGGGCGACTTCTCCTACAAGATCGTCGAGATCACCTAAGCGCTCAGCGGGCGACAGCCGCTGAAAGGGGTACGGACGTGGACTGGGCGGACGAACTCGCAGCGAGTGTGAACGGTCCGCAGGTCGTCAACGACTCCAAGACCCCGTCTGGGACCGTCCACGTCGGGAGCCTCCGCGGCCCGGTGATCCTCGACGTCATCACGCGAGCCCTGCGCGCCCGAGGTTTGCCCACGACGCTCCTGTACGGCGTCGACGACCTCGACCCGATGGACGCCCAGGCGCTCCTGTCGCCCGACGCGATCGAACGCGAGATGGGCCGCCCGCTCGCCCACGTCCCCGACCCGGCCGGCGACTGCCACGCCTCCTATGCCCGCCACTTCGCCGGCATCTTCATCGAGACGTTCTCGGGTCTCGGGATCACGCCCGACCGCTACTACTGGATGAGCGACATCTACCCGACCGGGGACATGGACCCGTTCATCCGGACCGCGCTCGACCGCGCCGAGACCGTGCGCGAGGTCTACCGCCGCGTGGCCAACGTCCAGCACCCGGATCACTGGCTGCCGCTCGGCGTCGTCTGCCCCAATTGCGGCAAGGTCGGCACGACCATCGCCTCGGACTGGGATGGCACGACCGTCGCCGTCGCCTGCCGGACCGACCTCGTCGAGTGGGCCACGGGGTGCGGCTGGACCGGGCGGGTGTCGCCCTTCGGCGGCAACGCGAAGCTGCCCTGGAACCTCGAATGGGCGGCGCAGTGGAGCCTGTTCGGCGTGACGATCGAGCCCAACGGCAAGGACCTCGCGACCGCGGGCGGGTCGCGCGACCGCTCGAACGCGATCGCGCGCGAGGTCTATGAGCGCGAGCCGCCGCTCAACTTCCCGTACGAGTTCCTCAACATCGCCGGCAAGAAGATGTCGACCTCGAAGGGCAGGGGAGCGGCCGCCCACCGATTCACCGAGATCGTGCCGCCCGAGCAGACACGATTCCTCTTCATCCGACCCCGGCCGGAGAGCGCGATCGAGTTCGATCCCGAGGGCACCGACGCCGTCCCGCGCCTGTTCGACGAGTTCGACCGCCTGGGCGCCGCCACCGCGGGCCGGGACGTCAAGGGCGAGCTCCCGTCCGGGTTCGACTCGATCTTCCGCTACTCGCTCCTCGACCCCGACGCGGACGTCGAGCGGGCCGCGGGCGCCTTCCGGCCGGCCTTCGGCCACCTCGCGCTGCTTGCCCAGGTCCCGGGCGTGGACGTGGACGCCCGCGTGGTCGCGGAGAAGGGCTCACCGCTCACGGACGGGGAGGCCGCCGAGTACGCCGTTCGCCTCAGCGCGGTCAGGCGCTGGCTCGAGGCTTACGCGCCCGAGCGTTCGCGGATCGAGATCCGCCGGGACGCGCTCCCGGTCGAGGTGGACCAGCTGCGACCGGAGCAGCGCGGGTTCCTGCGGGCGCTCGCCGAGGTCGCCCACGGCGACGCACCCGCCAGCGGCGAGCAGTGGCAGGCGGCGATCTTCGCCGTCGCGCGCGATCACGGCCTGGACGCGAAGGCCGCGTTCAACGCCCTGTACCTCGCCTTCCTCGGCCGGCCCAACGGTCCGCGGGCGGGCTGGCTGCTGGCCAGCCTCGAACGCGACTTCGTCATCCGCCGGCTGCGCGAGGCCGGCGAGCACACGGAGGCGATGGCATGAGCGTCGGCGTCCAGCGCCTCCGCGAGGAGCCCGATCGGATCCGCCAGGGGGCGATCGACAAGGGCGAGGACCCGTCGGTTGTCGACCGCGCGATCGAGGTCGACGCCGACCGGCGGCGGCTCCAGGCCGAGTCGGACACGCGCAAGGCCGAGCGCAATGCGGCCTCGAAGCAGATCGGCGAGGCGATCCGCGGCGGAGCGCTGCCCGACGGCCCTGAGGTCGCCGAGCTGCGCGCCGCGTCGACGAGCGCCGGCGAGCGGATCGAGTCGATCGATGCCGAGCTGACCGCCGCCGAGTCCGAGCTCGAGGACCTGCTGCTCCGGATCCCGAACCCCGCCGATCCATCCGTTCCGGTCGGTGGCGAAGAGGCCAACGTCACGGTCCGAACCTGGGGCGAGCGGGCGTCGCGCGAGGTCGCCGCGGGCGATGGCAGCACCTGGACGCGGCGGCCCCACTGGGAGATCGCCGAGGCGCTGGACATCATCGACAACGTCCGCGGCGCCAAGATCGCGGGCTCCGGGTTCCCGGTCTACAAGGGCGCAGGCTCGCGGCTCCAGCGCTCGCTGATCTCGTGGTTCCTCGACGTGCACACCGCCGAGCACGGGTTCACCGAGATCTGGCCGCCGGTCGTCGTGAACACGGCGTCGGCGCGTGGGACGGGCCAGATCCCGGACAAGGAAGACCAGATGTACGTCGTCGGGCGCGACGACCTGTACCTGATCCCGACGTCCGAGGTCCCGGTCACCAACCTCCATCGCGACGAGATCCTCGAGGCCGCGGAGCTCCCGATCCGCTACGCCGCCTACTCGCCGTGCTTCCGGCGGGAGGCCGGGGCCGCGGGCAAGGACACCCGGGGCATCCTGCGCGTCCACCAGTTCGACAAGGTCGAGATGGAGCTGTTCGAGAAGCCCGACGACAGCGACGCCGCCCTCGAATGGATGACGGCGCGTGGCGAGGTCCTCCTGCAGCGCCTCGGCCTGCCCTATCGGGTGCTGTTCCTGAGCACGCGCGAGATGGGCTTCGTGCAGCAGAAGAAGTACGACCTCGAGGTGTGGGCACCCGGCGTGGAGCGCTGGCTCGAGGTCAGCAGCTGCTCGAACATGGGGGACTACCAGGCG
>DATDJA010000562.1:0-6428 GCA_036520795.1 Candidatus Limnocylindrales bacterium | reverse complement strand
GACGATCATGGGCGTGGGGATCGCCCTCGCCTTCGCGGAGTTCGTGACCGAGGGGCTGATCGCGATCGCACTGGGCTGGCTGCTCAACACGGGTGCGCGGACGGTGGAGCGACGCCTGGCGCTGGAGCAGCTCCTGCGGGGGCTCAAGGTCGGTGAGGCGATGGAGCGCGACGTGCCGTTCGTCGGGCCCGGCCTCACGATCGACACGTTCGCGTCCCGCTTCGAGGGCCCCGACGCGGTGACCGCGATGCCGGTGGTCGAGGATGACGTGGTCGTCGGCGTCCTCGGTCGCAAGCGGCTGATGCGACTCGGGCGAAGGCGGTTCGGCGGGACCCGGGTCGACGAGGTGATGGCCGTGCCGCCGCGAGCGCCATTCCTCGCGCCGTCCGATGCGCTGTGGGACGCCGTCGAGCTGCTCAACGAGGCGGGCCTCGACGGCCTGGCGGTCGCCGAGGGCGGCCACCTCGCGGGCCTCGTGACCCGCGATGGGCTCGCGAACGTGATCCGGCTCCACGCGGCGTCCCGTGCCGCGACGGGCGGCTGAGGGCGTGAGCAGCGACCTGCTGCGCGTCGACGCTGCCCAGGCGACCGTCCTGGCGGGCGTCGAGGCCCTGGCCGACGTCGAGCTCGTGCCGCCCGAGCTGGCGCTCGGCCGGGTGCTGGCCGAGCCCCTGGTCGCCGGCGTCTCGCTGCCGCCCTGGGACAACGCGGCGATGGACGGGTACGCGGTGCGCGCGGCCGACGTCGCGGGTGCCACCGAGGCCCGGCCCGTGCGCCTGACGGTGGTCGGCGAGTCGCGGGCCGGATCGGCGCCCGATGTCCGGGTGCTCGGGGCGACGGCGGTCCGGATCGCGACCGGGGCGCCGATGCCCGCGGGCGCCGATGCGGTGGTGCCGGTCGAGCTCACCACGCCGCTCAACGACGCTGGCAACCCGGGTCCCCGGGGCCGCGAGGCGGCCGGCCCGCTGCCGGCTGCCTGCCTCGTCCACGAGCCGGTGGGTGGCGGCAACGCCGTTCGCGAACGCGGCAGCGACGTCGAGGCCGGGGCGACGGTCGTCGCTGCCGGCGTCACCGTGACGCCGGCGGTGGTCGCGCTCGCCGCGGGCGCTGGGCTGGCCGGCATCCACGTGCGCCGTCGCCCGATCGTGGCGGTCCTCGCGACCGGCGATGAGGTGCGCGCGGCCGGGACCGACCTCGGGCCTGCGGGGATCCCGGACGCGAACGGCCCGGGTATCCGTGCGCTCGTCCGCGAGGCCGGCGCGGTCCCGATCGAGCTCGGCATCGCCGCGGATCGCCTGGAGGACGTCGAGGCGCGGCTGCGGCGCGGCATCGCCGAGGCCGACGTCGTCGTCGTGTCGGGCGGGGTGTCGGTCGGGCCGTACGACGTCGTACGGAACGCATTCGACGCCGTCGGGCACATCAACCTGTGGCGCGTCGCCGTGCAGCCGGGCAAGCCGTTCGCCTTCGGCCGCGCCGACGTCGACGGCAGGTCGCACCCGGTGCTCCTGTTCGGGCTGCCGGGCAACCCGGTGTCGTCGTTCGTGACCTTCGAGTTGTTCGTCCGGCCCGTGCTGCGCCGCCTGGCCGGGCATCCGCGGATCCACCGACCGGCCGACCGCGCGGTGCTCGAGGAGCCGGTGACGAAGAGCGTCGGGCGCCGCGGGTACCAGCGCGTCGTGGTGGCGCGGGACGCGGACGGGACCCCGGTGCGCGACGGGCGCGGGCGAGTCAGCGCGCGCCTCGCGGGCGGGCAGGGGAGCCACGTCCTCTCGGCCCTGGCCGCCGCCGATGCCCTGGCGGTCATCCCGGAACCGCTCGAGCGGGCGGATGCGGGCACCGAGGTGGAGCTGCGCTGGCTCGACCGCGGGTAGCTCGCCCGGCTAGCATCGTCGGTGCAGGAGGGTCCATGGACACTGGCGACCGCACGCGCGCCGAACGGCGACGCCTCACCCACGTGGACCGCCGCGGGCGGCCGCGGATGGTGGACGTCAGCGCCAAGCCGCCGACCGCGCGACGCGCCGTCGCGGAGGCCGAGGTCGCGGTGTCGGCCGAGACCATGAGCCTCGTCATCGACGGTGGCGGGGAGAAGGGCGACGTGCTGACGGTCGCGGAGATCGCGGGCGTCATGGCCGGCAAGCGGACCGCCGAGCTGATCCCGCTGTGCCACCCGATCCCGCTGACCGACCTGGTCGTCTCGATCTCGCCGGACCGGGCCGCCGGGGTGCTGCGTATCCACGCCGAGGCCGCGACGACCGGCCCGACGGGCGTCGAGATGGAGGCGATGACCGCTGCCTCCGTGGCCGCGCTGACCGTCTACGACATGGTCAAGGGCGTCGAGCGCGGGGTCGAGGTCCGGGGGCTGCGGCTGCTCTCGAAGACCGGGGGCAAGAGCGGCGAGTGGCACCGGCCGGCGTCGGGCGACCCAGGGCCCCGGCCGCGCGGCAAGCCCGGGGACCGGTCCGCGGGCCGGATCGGCAAGCGCAGAGGGGCCTGATGCCCGATCCGTCCGCGCTCGTCCTGACCGTGAGCGACCGGAGCGCCGCGGGCACGCGCGAGGATGCATCGGGGGCGGCGCTGGAGACCCGGCTGGTCGAGCTCGGGTTCAGCGTCGAACGTCGGGTCGTGCCCGACGAGCGCTGGGAGATCGAGCAGGCGCTGGTCCTGGGCGCGGCCGCGCACCGGCTGATCGTGATGACCGGCGGGACCGGCCTGACGCCGCGCGACGTCACCCCGCAGGCGACGAGTGCGGTGCTCGACTACGAGGTCCCGGGCATCGCCGAGGCGATCCGCGCCGACGGCCGCCGATCCACGCCGTTCGCCTCGCTCTCGCGGGGCCTGGTCGGGGTGCGAGGCGGCAGCTTGATCGTGAACGTGCCCGGATCGCCGCGCGCGGCGCTCGAGTCGTTCGCGACGGTCGTGCCGTTGCTCGACCACGCGCTCGAGACGCTCTCTGGCCCCTTCGACCATGCGGCGGCCAGGGCCGCCGGGCGCGACGACCTGCCGCTCGGCGATCCACCCGGCGCCTGAGGTGTTCCCCGCCTTCGCCGACGTGCCGGCCTACGCCCTCGTGTTCCCGGTGTTCTGGGGTGCCGCGGCCTTCTTCGCGCTCGCGATGGCCCGCCACCTGCGGGTGTTCGCCGCGGCGCGCAACGCGAGCCCCACCGACCACGCCGGCGCGCGACTGTGGGGGACGCTGCGCTACGGCATCGTCCAGACCCGGATGTTCCGAGACATGCGGGCGGGGATCCTGCACGCGGGGATCTTCTGGGGCTTCGTGCTGCTCACGATCGGCACCGCCAACATCGTCACCGGCGGTCTCGTCGAAGCGGTGATCTCGATCCCGTTCGATGGCGCGCTGTGGGCGGCGGTGAACGCGATGCAGAACGTGGTCGCCGTGATCGTGCTGCTGTCGATCGCCTGGGCCTATTGGCGCCGCCTGGTCACGAAGCCCAAGCGCCTCACCTTCAACCGGGACGCCCTGCTGATCCTGGGCATGATCGGCGGCGTCGTCGCGACCGAGCTGCTGGCCCAGGTGTTCCAGGTCGCCGCGTACGGGGTCATCCCGGGCGCATTCATCGCCAACGCCGCTGGGACGGCGCTCTCGGGTGGCGATCAGGCGGCCCTCGAGGCCGTATTCGCGATCCTGTGGTGGGCGCACATGGTCCTGGTCGCGGCGTTTCTGTGCTACCTGCCGTTCAGCAAGCACCTCCACATCGCTACCGCGATCCCCAACATCGCGCTGCGCAAGCTCCGGCCGCGCGGCGAGCTGCCGGCGATGGACCTCGAGGCCGAGGACGCGACGTTCGGCATCCGGACCGTGGCCGACCTGTCGTGGAAGGACCTGCTCGACGGGTTCACCTGCACCGAGTGCGGCCGCTGCCAGGAGGCTTGCCCCGCCTGGAACACCGGGAAGCCGCTCAACCCCAAGTCGTTCATCATGGGCATCCGCCACGAGGCGGTGGACGCCGAGGCCGGGCTGCCGCTCATTCCCAACTCGCCATCGGTGCGCGCGATCCGCCCCGGGCTCGACGATCGCCTGCCCGCCGACGCGCTGGCGCGGCCCCTCGTCGACACCGCGATCCCGTTCGACGCCGTCTGGGACTGCCTGACCTGCGGCGCCTGTGTCGAGGCGTGCCCCGTCACCATCGAGCACGTCGACAAGATCGTCGGCATCCGGCGCAACCTCGTGCTCGAGGAGAGCCGGTTCCCGCAGGAGCTCACGGCGGCGTTCAAGGGCATGGAGAGCGTCGCCAACCCGTGGGGCCAGCCGCCATCCTCGCGGCTCGACTGGGCGAAGGGCCTGCCATTCGAGGTCCGGACGGTCGCCGCCGTCCAGGCCGCGGGCGAGCTCGGCGACCTCGAGGTCCTGTACTGGGTCGGCTGCGCGGCCGCGTTCGACGACCGCAACCGGCGCGTCGCGCGGGCCGTCGCGACCTGCCTGTTCGAGGCCGGCGTCTCGTTCGCCGTGCTGGGCCAGGAGGAGTCCTGCACCGGCGACCCGGCCCGGCGCATGGGCAACGAGTACGTGTTCCAGATCCTCGCGTCGCAGAACGTCGACACGCTGAACCGGTACCGGATGGGGGAGCGGACGATCGTCACCGCGTGTCCCCACTGCTTCAACACCATCGGCAACGAGTACGGCCAGCTGGGCGGGTCGTTCACGATCCGCCACCACAGCGAGTACCTCTCGTCGCTGGTCTCGTCCGGCCGGCTCCAGCTCGGCGCCGACGGCCTGCCGGGGCGGACCGTGACCTACCACGACGCCTGCTACCTCGCCCGCTACAACGGCGTGATCGCGCCGCCGCGCGAGGTGCTGGGCGCGATCCCGGGGGTCGAGCTGCGCGAGATGGAGAACAGCGGGCGCCAGACCTTCTGCTGCGGCGCCGGCGGCGGCCGGATGTGGATGGAGGAGTCGCGCGGGACGCGGGTCAACGCGGCGCGCACACAGCAGGCCCTCGCGACGGGCGCGGAGACGGTCGCGACCGCGTGCCCGTTCTGCATGGTGATGTTGCGCGACGGGCTCAACGACGCGGGCCGCGGCGCGGGCAGCGAGGACCAGGTCACGGCGCAGGACATCAGCGAGCTGCTGGCGGCCGCGATCGTCCCGTTCGGCGGCCGCGAGATCCCCGAGGGACGCCGGCTGCCGGTGCTCTGACGGTCAGCCCTTGAGGGCGCCCCCGCAGGCGCTGCAGCGGCGCTCGGTCCAGAGGTTGCCCATCCCGCACTTGGGGCAGATCTTGTCGCCCTCGGTCGAGACGGCGAACGGCGACTCCGTCTGCGCAGCATCGGCCCGCTCGGTCAGCACGCGGTTCCGGATGCGGGCACCCGATCCGATCGCGACCAGGATCGCGATCCCCAACAGCAGCAGGTATGACTGGTCCACACACCCTCCAGGCGCGGTCCCGTTGGTCCCCGACAGCCCGATGCGGCCCGCGCGTTGGTCGGGCCAGCGTACGAGCCTGATGGGTCGGTGTCACCCCTGACGATCGACCCCTGACGATCCGCCCCTGGCTGGCTGCTAGGATGGGCTTCCGGTGACGACCAGTGCCACTGCCCACGGCTCGATCCGCCTCACAGAGGACCAGGTCCTGCTGCGTGACGCGGTGCGCGAGCTGGCCGACGAGCAGATCGCGCCGCGCGCCGCCGAGATCGATCGCACGGCCGAGTGGCCCGACGACGTCCGCCGGCTCCTCGCGAGCCACGACATCCTTGCGATCCCGTTCGCGGAGCGCCACGGCGGCCTCGGCGCGGACCTCCTGACGCTGTGCCTGGCGATCGAGCAGATCAGCCGGGCGTGCGCGACGTCCGGCCTGATCCTCGCCGTCCAGTCGCTGGGCGCGATCCCGATCCAGGTCGCCGGCACGCCCGAGCAGCAGGATCGCTGGCTGCCCGGTCTCGCGTCGGGCGAGAAGCTGATCGCGTTCGCCCTGACCGAGGCGGACGCCGGCTCGGACCCGTCCGGGATCCGCACCCGCGCCGTGATCGACGGCGACGACTACGTGATCGACGGTGGCAAGCGCTTCATCAGCCATGCGAGCGTCGCCGACTACGTCGTGGTGTTCGCCGTCACCAACCCGGACGCGACGCGCCAGAGCCGGCGCCTGTCGGCGATCCTCGTCGAGACCGATCGCCCCGGCTTTCTGGTGACACGCCTCGAGCACAAGATGGGCATCCGGGGCTCGCCGACGGCCGAGCTCGCGTTCGACGGACTGCGGGTGCCGATCAGCAACCGGCTGGGCGACGAGGGCGCGGGGTTCGCGATCGCGATGCAGACCTTCGAACGGTCGCGGCCCGGAATCGCGGCCCAGGCCGTGGGCATCGCGCAGGGCGCGCTCGAGGCGGCGACGAGGCACGCGACCGAGCGGCGGCAGTTCGGGGCCCCGATCGGCGAGCTGCAGATGGTCCAGGCGATGCTTGCCGACATGGAC
>DATDJA010000561.1:0-6216 GCA_036520795.1 Candidatus Limnocylindrales bacterium | reverse complement strand
GAGGGGGGCTCGCTCACGATCATCGCGACCTGCCTCGTCGACACCGGCTCGCGCATGGACGACGTCATCTACGAGGAGTTCAAGGGCACCGGCAACTCTGAGCTCATCCTCGACCGGAAGCTCGCCGAGAAGCGCATCTTCCCGGCCATCGACGTCCAGCGGTCCGGCACCCGGCGTGAGGAGCTGCTCCTCGAGGAGGGCACGCTCAAGATGGTCTGGACGATGCGCCGGATGCTGTCCGCGGTCGGCACCAACGAGGGCATCGAGCTCCTGCTCAACCGGATCGCCAAGACCGAGACCAACGCCCAGTTCCTCGGGACGCTGACCAAGACCCTCGACTAGCGGGGTCCACGATTCACCCAGATTCGGGGCCGTTGTGACGCCGCGCGTTTGCGTGCCCCGTAACGGTTCTGGTACGGTTCGGCAGAACTTTACGGGTTGACCCGGGCTTCCGGGATCGGCCGCGGGGGGACGTCCGCACCCAATCGCGACCCCGGAAATGATCGGCCCGACGCCCCACGTGGTGTCCTGTCCACCGGCCGATCGACGTGCCAGGAGACCGTATTGCAGAAGCCACCGGCCGGCGCTCAGCGCCATGCCGACCGCCTGCACCCAGCACGCGCCCACGCGACGACGGCCTCCCGGGTCAACCGGTTGAGCATCCGCGTGGTTCGTTCCGCGCAATCCGGTTTCCACGGCAAGGGCGCCGCCCTCACGACGCTGGCGACGAGGTTCGCGCGCGCGGCGCGCCCATTGACCACCCCGCAGCGCATCCTCCCGATCTCGGTCGCGTCGATCGTGGCCGTGACATCGCTGCTTGCCGTCCTCCCCGCCACCCCGCAGGGCGCCGTCGGCGGCACGGAGGGCCGGGGGACCGACGTGCGCCTCGCCGTCAACGGTGGCGCCGACGCCGCCGCGGCGACGTATGAAGGCGAGGACGACTACGCACCGATCGACGGCCTGGCCGACCGCGGCACCGTCACCTTCCGGCCGGTCACGCTGCCCGACTCGATCGACACCGATCCCCAGGCGGAGAAGTCGACGATCGATCCCGGACCCGTCCTTGACGACGGGACGCTGCTCACCGGATACGCGCCGGCGACGGATGTCGAGGATGGCTCCGACCTGATCGAGACGTACAGGGTCAAGTCGGGCGACACGCTGAGCGAGATCGCGAACGACTTCGACGTCTCGATGATGACGCTGTGGTGGGCGAACAAGCTCAAGTCGAAGGACGACCTCCACATCGGCCAGGTGCTCCGGATCCCGCCGGTCAGCGGCCTCGTGTACACGGTCCGAGACACCGACACCCTCGACTCGCTCGCGGACAAGTACGACGTCTCGGCCGGGCACATCACCAAGCTCAACGGCCTCGAGGATCCGGTCCTGGTCGTCGGCCAGGTGCTGGTCCTGCCCGGCGCCAAGGGTGCGCCGATCCCGACCCCCAAGCCGACGCCCAAGCCCAGGTCGTCCGGCCCCTCGTCCCCGGCGCGGAGCTCTCATCCGTCCGGGCAGGTCCACTACACGGGCGGCCAGTTCCACTGGCCCGTCGTTGGCGGTGGGAACTACATCAGCCAGTACTTCCACTACGGCCACGAGGCGATCGACATCGCCGCCGATTACGGCACCCGCGTCGTCGCGGCCGCGGGTGGGCGGGTCACCTTCGCCGGCTGGAAGTCGAACGGCGGCGGTTACCAGGTCTGGATCTCGCACGGCGGCGGGCTGAACACGACCTACAACCACATGTCCGCGATCACCGTCGGCTCCGGCCAGAGCGTCGGCCGCGGCCAGCAGGTCGGGCGCGTCGGCCAGAGCGGCATGGCGACCGGTCCGCACCTCCACTTCGAGGTCTGGAGCGGCCCCGTCTGGAACGGTGGGACGCGCGTCAACCCGCTGCGCTACTTCTAGGCGCGATCGACCTCGGCGGGGTCTGGCGGACCCCGTGCGACAATCACCGCAATGTTCCTCGATGACGTCCGGATCACCGTGCGTGCGGGTGCCGGCGGCGATGGCGCGGCGACCTTCCGCCGCGAAGCCCACGTCCCGAGGGGCGGCCCCGACGGTGGCGACGGCGGGCGCGGCGGCTCGATCTACCTCCGCGTCGACGTCGGCGAGACGACGCTCCGCGACTACCGCTACAAGCACCAGTTCCGCGCGACCTCGGGCGGGCGCGGCGAGCGATCGCGCCGGCACGGCAAGGCGGGCGAGGACCTGTTCCTGACCGTGCCGCCGGGCACGGGCGTGCTGGACTCCGCGACCGGCGCGCTGATCGCCGACCTCGTCGCCGTCGGCCAGGAGGTCATGGTCGCCAAGGGCGGTCGCGGTGGCCTCGGCAACACCCACTTCAAGACCGCGACCCACCAGGCGCCGACGCATGCGCAGCGAGGCGAGCCGGGCGAGGAGCGCACGATCCACCTCGAGCTGCGGCTGATCGCCGACGTCGGGCTGGTCGGCCTGCCGAACGCCGGCAAGTCGACGTTGCTCGCGGCCCTCACCGCGGCGACACCCAAGATCGCGGCCTACCCGTTCACGACGCTGGAGCCGAACCTGGGCGTCATGGACCTGGGCATCGAGGACGGCCGGCGCCCGACGATCGCCGACGTGCCGGGGCTGATCGAGGGGGCGTCGTCCGGCGCCGGCCTCGGGCACGCCTTTCTGCGGCACGTCGAGCGGACCCGGATCCTGCTGCACATCGTCGACGGCTCGTCGCGCGACCCCCGCTGGGACCACGACGTCATCCGCGACGAGCTGGGCGCGCACGACCCGGCCCTGCTCGAGAAGCCGATGGTCGTCGCCTTCAACAAGATGGACCTCGAGGCGGCGCGCGACGCCTGGCCGACCTTCCGGCGCGAGGCCCTTGCCTCGGGCCTGCAGCCCCTGGCGATCTCCGCCGACACGGGCGAGGGGCTCGACGAGCTGCGCGCGGCGGTCGCCGCCCTCCTGCCCGACGCCGCCGGCCTCGTCGAGCCACCGGAGCCCGCCGGGGTCGTCGTCCACCGGCTCGAGGCGGCGGGCAACGCGTTCGCGGTGGCGCGCGAGGACGAGGCGTTCCGGGTGTCCGGCAAGCGGATCGAGCGGCTCGTCGCGCAGACCAACTTCGACAACGAGGAGTCCGCGGAGCGCTTCCAGCGCGAGCTCGTTCGGTCGGGGATCGACGGTGCGCTGCGCAAGGCCGGCGTTCGCGCCGGCGACGCGGTCCGCATCGGCGGGTCTGAGCTCGAGTGGGATCCGCCCGAGGATGACCGTTGACGCGGTCCTTCGATGTCGTGGCGCCGCCGGCGGCGGTGGTGCCCGGATCACTGGGTGTCTTCGGCGGGACGTTCGACCCGGTCCACCACGGTCACCTCGCGCTTGCGGAGGAGGCGTGCGACGCGCTGGGTCTCGCCTCCGTCACGTTCGTGCCGGCGGCCGAGCCGCCCCACAAGCCCGGGACCCCGGTGACGCCGGCAGAGCACCGGTTGGCGATGGTGGAGGCGGCGATCGCCGGCAACCCGAGGTTCGGGTGCACCCGGATCGAGCTCGATCGGGCCGGACCCTCGTACACCGTCGACACGCTGGCGGACATGGCCGGGCGGCGGGCTGACCTGTGGTTCATCCTCTCGTCCGAGGCACTGGCGGGACTGCCGACCTGGCGCGAGCCGGACCGGATCCTCGAGCTCGCGCGCCTCGCCGTGCTCCCGCGCCCCGGCCAGGCGACGATCGACGAGCGATGGGTCGGCGAGCACTTTCCGGGCCGCGAGGACCGCTTCCGGTTCCTGCCGGGGCCGCTGTTGCCCATCTCCGGTAGCGTGGTGCGCCAACGGGTCGCCGCCGGGCGGTCGATTCGCTACCTCGTCCCCGACGCCGTCGCGCGCTACATCGCCCAGCACCGCCTGTATCTCGAACCCGCATGAAGGACACCGACCCCGTGACCGAGCCCGCTTCGTCCACCGCCCCCCGACCGGACGGCCTGCCCGCGCGCGAGAGCGCGGCGCCCGCGTCCGACCGCGCACCGCTCGACATCGCGCGGCGCATCGTGGAGATCGCGGAGGACAAGAAGGCGGCCGACATCGTCCTGCTCGACCTGGGCGAGCTTACGACGCTGGCCGACGCGTTCGTCATCTGCTCGGGCGGCTCGGAACGGCAGATCAGCGCCATCGCCGACGGCGTCGTCGAGGGCCTGCGCGAGGAGGGCGTCCGCCCGATCGGCCGCGAGGGCACCCCGGAATCGCACTGGGTGCTGCTCGACTACGGCTCGGTGATCGTCCACGTGTTCACGCCGCCGGAGCGCGAGTACTACCAGCTCGAGCGCCATTGGTCAGGCGCCAAGACGGTGCTGCGCGTTCAGTAGCCTCGGTTGGCCCCGAACGCGGCCGGCGGGTACTCCCGCGCTCGGTACCCCTGGGCCATGTCAGCGCCGCACCACCGTTCCTAGCATCCCGGGCAAGTCGTCCGTGTGGTCGACAAGCCCAAGGGGACCCGATGTCGGGCCTGCGAGATCGCTGCCCAGGTTGCACCCGGCGCCTGATCATCACCCGTTTCGACACGACGTTCCGGCTTCCTGACCGGACCGAGCGCCTGTGCTTCGGGATCCCGGGTGGGCTGTGCGAGGACTGCCACCAGCTGTACATCGACCCCGAGCTGATCGAGCTGCTCGACCTGGCCGAGGGCCGGTGCGTGTTCGCGATCCAGAGCGACGTCGTCCTGCAGGAAGAGGCCTGGTCCTCCGCGGACTGACCGCCCGGCCTACGCGCGCTGCAGCGCGGCCGGTGCCACCCGCTCCCGTATCCAGAGGCTGAACGCCAGCCGTCGCTGCGCGTCCGTCGCCCCCGAATCGGGCGCTCCCTTGACCATCGCGTCGAGGTCGAGCAGGCCCTCGAGCGCATCCTCCAGCTCCGCGAGCGTCCAGCGGCGCGCCTGGCCCACCAGCTTGTCGACCCGGAAGGGCTTCATCCCGAGCGTGCGCACGAGGCTGCCCGGGGCCGCGCCGTCGGCGAGGTGGTCGGCGACCTCGATCAGCTCGCGGATCCGCCGGTGGAGCTGGACGAGGATGACGGGCTCGGGCGTCGATTCCAGCAGCCGATCGAGGAGGGGACCCGCGACGGCGGCCTTGCGGTCGGCGACCGCGTCGAGGAACGCCCACGTCGAATCGGGCACGACCTCCGAGACGAGCACGCGGACGTCGTCCTCGGTCACCGGGTCGAAGGGCCGGTACAGGGCGAGCTTCTCGAGCTCGCCGACCGCGAGCGCGCCCTGTCGCTGGCGGTCGACGTCGCCCTCGTGGACGAAGCCGCCGACGCGGCGGGCGAGCTCCTTCGCGGCGCCCGGCCCCAGCTGCATGTCGCGCTCCTTCGCGCGCCCCTCGATCCACGCCGCGAGCTGGCCCTCGCGCGGCGCCTTGTACTGCTTCGCGTCGCCGCCCGCCTTGAGCACCGTCGTCTCCAGGCCCGCGAGCGCTGCCGACCGGCGCGAGCCCGTGTCGCCCTGCTCGACGAACACGAGGGCGTTGCCGGGCGCGACGGTCCGGATGGCCCCCTCGAGCGCCTCGCGGTCGGCCTTGGACTTGAGCAACGGCCCGGGGTCCACGACGACCGCGACCGTGCCACCACCGAACAGTGGTGCCGTCGCGACCCGCATGCCGATCGACGCGGCGTCGGTTTCCGCGCCGGTGGTCCGCCACCGTTCGGGGGCCGTGCCCGACTCGGCCTCGAGGCGCTTCGCCAGGGCCATGACGGCGGCGTCCATCGTGTAGCCATCGTCGCCGCGGAAGTAGGCGATGACCGGGACGTCGGCGCTCATCGTGCGGCCTCGCGGAGGGCGCGCCGCGACCACCGCAGGCGCCTGACCTGCTCGGGCGTCACCCCGGCCGCTGCGCACACGGCCAGCTCGAGCTCCCGGGCGCGCTGCTCGGCGAGCTCGAACGCCTCCTCGGTCCATGCCGACCCGCCGGTTCGCTTGACGACGCGGTCCGAGCCGGGAGGGTACTTGCGGCGCCAGCGGGCGAAGCGTTGGTCCATTGGCGCGAGGAACTGGGCGGCCCGCTTGTCCGCGTAGGCGACGATCCGGGCCTCGAGGGAAGCGGTCTGCGACCAGCGTTCGTATCCGGGCTCCACCAGCCTCGTCACCGGGTGGTCGCGGACCACCGGCGCGAGCTCCGGGTAGCCATTGGCCTCGAGCCAGGCCGCCGACCCGTCGCCGTGGCGGAGGTGGGCCGGCGCCCCGGCCGAGGCCAGCTTG
>DATDJA010000560.1:0-2505 GCA_036520795.1 Candidatus Limnocylindrales bacterium | reverse complement strand
CCCGGGCCATAGGTGACCGCGACCGCATCGACGTCGGGGATCGTGACCCCGGCGGTGTCCAGCGCCTCGTCGAGCGCGGGCACGATCCAGCGCAGGTGGGCGCGAGCCGCGACCTCGGGCACGATGCCGCCGGTCGGGGCGTGGAGGGCGATCTGGCTGGCGACGACGTTGGCGTGGATCCGCCGCCCGTCCTCGACGAGCGCCACGCCCGTCTCGTCGCAGCTCGACTCGATCGCCAGGATCAGCGGGCCGGTCACGCGGCGCCCTCGCCGGCCGGGGCGGGATTGGGCTCGGGCGCGGTCCGCTCGAAGGACGGGTCGGGATCCGGCGACGGGGCGGGCGCGGCGTCCAGCTCGACTCGCAGCCCGGCGATGCGGTCGACCATCGCGGGCGAAGCCAGCGGCTCGGTCGTCATGATCAGGGCGTCCTCGCCGTTGTCGCTGTAGTAGCGGGGGCGGATCCCCACGGGCCGGAAGCCGTACTTCTCGTACAGGCGGCGCGCCGCCAGGTTCGACAACCGGACCTCGAGGGTCGCCTCGGTCGCGTGGCGTTGGGCCGACAGGTCGAGCATCGCGAGCAGCAGCCGCTCCCCGATCTTGCGGCGGCGGAACGCCGGGTGGACGGCGAAGGTCGTGACGTGGGCCTCGTCGACCATCAGCCAGATGCCGCCGTAGGCGACGACGTCCCCGCCGAGCTCCCCGACGAGGTAGTGGGCGAGCCGGTTGCTCTCGATCTCCTGGCGGTACGCCTGGGGCGGCCAGGGCGTGGTGAACGACGCGTGCTCGATCTGCTGGACCGACGCGAGGTCATCGATGCCCATGGGACGGATCGTGAGGACGACCGTGTTCATGGCGTGGTGCCGCCGGTGATCGCGACGCCCCCGTCCCCGGGCGGGGCATCGCGCACCCCGCGCGGCAGCGTGACGTACTCGGGGACGAGGCGGGCGAGGTCGTCGGGCAGGCCGGCAGCGAACCGGGCTGCCCCGGCGTCGAGGAGCGCCGCGGCCAGGCCGACGCGGGCGCCGCGGCCCCGGGCCACGGCCTCCGGCGCCTCGCGCCCGTCGAGGTCGACCGCGACCAGCCGCTCGCCGGGCCGCAACTCGGGGTCGGTCTCCCCGGCCAGGATCCGCGACGGCTCGCCGGGCCGGGTCAGGACGCGGTCCGACGGGCCGGCGGGCTGCACGAGAACGAGGTCATTGGCGGTGTCGGCGCCCCCTGCCGCGGTCAGGAGGGCCTCGCCCGTCGGGACGCCCACCACCGGCAGGTTCAGCGCATAGGCGAGGCCCTTCACGGTCGCCAACCCGACCCGAAGCCCCGTGAAGGCGCCGGGCCCCGTGCCGACCACGAGCCCGCCCAGCGCGGCTGCCTCGACGTCCTCGTCGCGGAGCAGCTGCTCGATCCTCGTCAGCAGCTCCTCGCCGTGCCGGTACCCGGCCTCCCACGACCGCTCGGCGATGAGCGAGCCCGAGGGCGACCCCAGGGCGATCACGGCGGTCGTGGTGGCCGTGTCCACGATCAGCAAAGGGCCGCCGGCGGTCACGCGGCGGCCTCCACGTACCGGCAGTACCCGTCGTCGTCCGCGCGGAGCGCGATCGACCGCGGCTCGTCGCCCGTGCCTTCGATGATCACATCGAGCCGCGCGCGCGGCAGCGCGGAGCCGAGCCGCTCCGCCCACTCGACGAGCGCGACGCCCTCGAGCTGTCGCTCGTCCAGGAACCCGCCCGCGAGTGCGTCGGCGGCGGTGTCGAGGCGATACAGGTCGACGTGGAACATCGGCAGGCGACCCGCGTACTCGGTCATCAGCACGAACGTCGGGGAGCTGACCGTGTCCTCGATGCCCAGCCCGAGGGCGAACCCCTTGGCGAACTGCGTCTTCCCGGCGCCGAGGTCGCCGACGAGGCACAGGAGGTCGCCGGGGCGGGCGACGGTCGCGAGCCGTGCGGCCAGGGCACGGGTCTCCTCGGCGTCGTGCGTCGCGATGACGCGCTCGCAAACGGCATCTCGGGGCATCGCCCCGAGGGTAGCCGAACCGCCTGCCGGACGCCGGTGGCCCGGGGCCCCCTCAGGCGATGCGCTCGAGATCGCCGATCGGGATCGCGACCGGGGCTCGGCCGTCGATCGCCACCAGCGCCGACTCGAGCTGGATGCCGCGCTCGAAGCGTCGCAGGCCGCCGGGCGCGACCAGCCGTCCTTCGACGCCGGCCCTCGGGCCCGAGCGCACGCGGACCCAGTCCTCGTCGACGGTCGGCAGCTCGTCGTCCGTCGCCTCGAACACCAGCGCGGGCGGGTCAACGAGCAACGACACCTCGCGGCCCGCGATCCGCTCGAGCAGGGCGGCGATCGGCGTCGGGATCGCGCGCCGGATCGTGCCGTCGAGGACGAGCACGCCGAACGGCTGCGACGGATGAAGGGAGGCGCGCTGGCGCCGCTCGGAGGCGCGGAAATCGCGCAGGTCCTTGCCGGGCAGGGATGCGACGACGATCCCCCGGACGCCCATCGCGCGCGC
>DATDJA010000559.1:0-4382 GCA_036520795.1 Candidatus Limnocylindrales bacterium | reverse complement strand
CCGACGCCGCCGCGACGCCGACGGCGGCAGTCCGCAGGGGGTCGTCGGCCGCCTTGAGCAGGATGTTCCAGGCGGCGTGGAGGACCGCCGCGAGCGCGATGAAGCCCAGGGCGAGCGGGTCCACGCCCGCGATGCTACCGGGCGCGCGGCCCGTCGCCGGGCCCGTTCGGCTAGCGCTCGATATCGCGCCTCGAGATGCCCCACGCTCCGAGCAGCAGCCCGCCGATCGCGATCACCACGCACGCCGCGATCCCGACCCAGTCCCAGTTGCCGATCATCGGCTGGCCGAGGTGGGAGGTGAGCGCGATCTGGTGGATCCAGTCCGGCCACTTGAGCGCGGGGGCGATGAGGTCGATCAGGAACGTGATGATGACGATCGCCGCGATCACCTCTCCGGCGAACGAGGTACTGACGACCCCGCCGACGGCCATCCCGATCCCGGCCAGGGCGAGTCCGTAGAGGCCCAGGACCACCGTGCCGACGATCGGCGTGGCCACGTCGCCGCCCGCGATGCCTGACCCGATGCCGATTCCGATCATGATGACCAGGGTCATGACGACGATCGCGCCGAACAGGCCAGCGCCCCCGGCGATCGCCCAGCGCGCCCTCGACAGCGGCGTCGAGAGCAGCGTCTCGAGGCGGCCACCGGTCTCGTCCGATGCCCAGCCCTTGACCAGCGTCGCGACGGCGAACCCGACGAGGATGAGACCGAACGTGACGAACGCGAGCTGCAGGAACGCACCGGCACCATTGAGGTCGATGTTCGGGAAGATCGTCTTGTAGATCTGCTGTGTCTCGGGCGAGAGGCTGTCGAGCGCGCTCGTCAATGACAGCGATGCGGCTCCGAAGATGAAACCCATGAGGCCGATCCCGATGCCCCACGACACGGCCAGCGGCCACCGCTCGCCCAGCGATCGGGTGCCGGGTCCGCCCAGGCCCATCAGCGAGGTCGGGGTCGACGGCCACGGAATCCGCGAGGTCAGGCCGAGATCGCGGCGCGCGAACAGCTCGACGCCGGCGATGAACAGCACGATGGCGACGATCGCGACGGGGATCAGCGTCGCCCAGTCGAAGGCGCCCCCGAGCGGCTGGTGATGCGCGGTCCAGCCCCACCAGGTGAGGTTGGCGACGCCGCCGAACGCCGGCACGGCCGCCTGGTAGCCGTTCACGAAGTAGCCCACCAGCGTGATCGCACCGGCGATGCCCGCCGCGGCGCCGCGGCCGACGACCTGCGCGAGGGCGAAGGCGAGGCCGCCCGATGCCAGCGCGACAAGCCCGACCCAGAGCGCGAACCCGATCGCCGCCTGGGGCGGGATCTCGTCACCCGGTAGCGTGTGGAACGCGGCGCCGGCGGCCCACGCGCTGAGGGCGGTCACCGCGACGACGATCGCCATCCCGGTCAGGTGCGCCGTCACCTTCTCAACGGCGATCCGGCGCATGCCGAGCGGGGTGGTCGCGATGAACTCGAGGCTGCCGCGTCGCGCCTCCGAGGCGAGCGTGCCCGCCATCGCGAACACGGACCACAGGGCGACGATCAGGGCCATCGACGCCCCTGACTTCCAGCCGATCGACCCCCCGAGGGTCTCGATGTTCACGGGGAATGCGTTGCCGTACACGCCGGACATCACCGGCGGCAGGCTGTTGACGAGGTTGACGAGCTCCTGGCGCGATTCGGGCGTGGTGTAGGCCTCGCCGAACGCCGCGCCGCTGGAGAGGAAGAGGGCCGCGATGATGCCGCCGACGATGATCACGGCGAGCCGCGAGTCGCGCAGGGTCTTCGCGTAGACGGTGCCCAGACCGTAGACCCGGCTCCAGGGTCGGGCCTTGGGCGGGACGAAGGCGGGCTGGGCCTGGCCGACGGCGGTCATGACGCCACCGGCTCAGCGGGCGCCTCGGCCTCGGAGGCGTGGCCGTACTGAGCGAGGAACGTCTCTTCCAGGCTGGGCTCGCGGCTCACGAAGTCGAGCAGCTCGTAGCGGGCCGCGGCCTGGACGACGGGCGTGATTGGCCCGGAGACCCGGAGGCGCAGCGTGTGGTCCTCGACGACGACGTCCGATACTCCCGGCAGGCCGGCGAAGGCGTCGGTGGGCACGCCGTCCACGAAGCGCAGCTCGACCTGGTGGTGGGCGAGGTCGCGCAGGGCCTCCGTGCGGTCGACCTTCACCAGGCGGCCGTCGCGGATGATCGCGACCCGGTCGCAGGTGCGCTCGACCTCGGACAGGATGTGGCTCGAAAGGAACACGGAGCGACCCTCCTCGCGCGCCTCGCGGACGACCGAGTAGAAGGTCTGCTGGACCAGGGGGTCGAGGCCGGACGTGGGTTCGTCGAGGATCAGCAGCTCCGGCCGGTGCTGGAGCGCGATGACGAGCCCGATCTTCTGCTTGTTGCCCTTCGAGAGCTCCTTGAACTTGCGGCTCGGGTCGATGTCCAACCGCTGGACCAGGTCAGCCTGGTACGCGGGGTCCACGCCGCCCCGCAGGTTCGCGAAGTACTGGATCGTCTGGCCGCCGGTAAGGCGGTCGTAGAGCGCGAACTCGCCCGGGATATAGCCGATCCGGCGGTGGATCGAGACCGGGTCGACCGTCGTCTCGACGTCGAACACGAACGCGCGGCCGGAGGTGGGACGGATGAGGTCCAGCAGGGTCCGGATCGTTGTCGTCTTGCCGGCACCGTTGGGCCCCAGGAACCCGAAGATCTCGCCCTCATTGACCTCGAGGTCGACGTCGGTGATCCCGCGATGGGGGCCGTACGCTTTCGTCAGGCGCTCGGTGCGGATGATCGATGGCATCTCAGTCCTTTCGGCTGTCGCGCTCGGCGACGTACTGCTGGAGAATCTTCGGGAAGACCTGTTCGACGAAGGCCACGAAGTCGTGGAACTCCTCGATTCGCTCGCGGGCGGGCGGCGGCAGGTCCCCGACGACGCCGACGCCGTGCGAGGCGATCACGGTCATCCGGTGGTAGATCTGCCCGGCGCCGGCGAGCAGGTTGCGGATCGCCCCGGACGGGACGCTGAAGTACTCGCGCCGGTCGCCACGCCTCCGGGAACGACGGATGAAGCCGGCGGTCTCGAGGGCCCGGGCCGCGCCGCTGATCGCGCCGCGACTCGCCTGCAGGTTGTCGGACAGGTCTGCCGCCGTCTGCTCGATCGGGTCGCAGATCAGCATCCAGGCCAGCATCCGGCCCGACATCGGGGTCATCCCGACGGACGCCAGGTACTGGCCCATCTCCTCGACGAAGGCCGCCTGCCGCTCGTTCATCGTCGTCAAACGCTAGGTCGTTCCGAATGTTCTGTCAATACTGAAACTTCGTCACGGGTCGCGTTTCTCCGTGCTTCCTCGGGCCCCCGACTTGGCCCTGTATTCATCGGGTGAATGCCGGCGGACCTTCGAGCCGGCCGCTCTGCCAACGACTCATGGCGTGAATGCCAACGGGTTGGATTCGGCCCACGACCCTGCCTTGCAGTCATCCGGTGACTGGTCGGCCAAGTTGGCGGCTCCGGAGTTGGCCGAGCATTCATCTGGCGAATAGTTGGCTTGGCGCGCAGCACGGCTCGTGCTGGGCACGCGTTCGCCGACCATGGGCGACGTGGCGAACGGCCGTTTCGCATCCACTCGGTGCATATGGGGCCATGTCGCGCGCGAGTGCGCCTACCAGCCGCCGAGCTCGGCGAGCGTCGGCGGATCCGCACCTTCGCGCTCGCACACCAGGGCCGACGCGCGTGCCGCGAACCGGACCGCCTGCAGGACAGCCGTCGCATCGCCGAGCCCGGCCCGATCGACCCCATCGTGGACGAGGGACGCCAGCAGCGCGCCACCGAACGTATCGCCAGCCCCAACGGTGTCGACGACCTCTGCCGCCGGCGCGTCGACCGAGGAAGCTACGCCGTCGTGGCGAACGCGGACGGGCCTGGGTCCGTCGGTGATCACGAGGACCCTCGACGGTGGTGCGAACCCGAGGTAGTCGATGTCGGCGACGCTCGCCTTCACGACGTCGGCGCGCTCGAGGATCCGGCGGAGGCGCGCCGTGTAGGCGTCGGCGTTCGTGATCGCCGACGGCCGGCAGTTGGGGTCGACCATGACGATCGTGTCCCGGGCGAGCGAGGCAACCAACGCTTCGAGCGCCGCCGCCATCGGCTCGAAGACGAGGCCCAGCGTCCCGACGTGGACGGCGGCGATGTCGCCGGGCAGGTTGCGGAGCAGCTGGTCACCGTCCAACCTCGGGGCGGACGTGCCGTCGACGAGGAACCGGTAGCGCGCCTCACCGCGCTCGTCGAGCTCGGCGAGCGCCTGGGTCGTCGGCAAATCCGTCCGCTGGACGAGGGAGAGCGACACCCCGTCGCCGGCGAGCGCCGCCTCCAGCCGCCGCCCGTGCGCATCGGACGA
>DATDJA010000558.1:0-2405 GCA_036520795.1 Candidatus Limnocylindrales bacterium | reverse complement strand
CCGGGACGGCCGCCGGTCCGGAGGTGGCCGGCAACCCCAACGGCTCGCTCCGGGCGATCGCCGGGGTCCTCAACGCGGCGGGCAACGTGGCCGGCCTCATGCCGCACCCGGAACGGGCGTCCGAGGCGCTCCTCGGTTCGGAGGACGGGTTCGGCATCGTCCGCTCGCTCGTCGAGAGCGCAGCCCGGGCCGCCAACGGCGCGCCCGCCGTGGTCGGGGCGGGGGCGCGATGACCGTGGCCGAGCGTCCGGTCGAGCCGCTCCATCGCCGCCTGGGCGTGACCGACGACGAGCTCGACGCGATCCGGGATCGGCTCGGCGGCCGCGAACCCAATGACCTCGAGCTCGCGATGTTCAGCGTGATGTGGAGCGAGCACTGCTCGTACAAGAGCTCAAGGCCGCTGCTGGCGACGCTGCCGACCGCGGGCCGCGACGTCGTGGCCGGCGTGGGGGAGCAGGCGGGTGTGATCTCGATCGGCGACGGGCTGGCGGTCGCGTTCAAGATCGAGTCCCACAACCACCCGTCGGCGGTCGAGCCGTACCAGGGCGCCGCGACGGGCGTCGGCGGGATCCTGCGCGACGTGTTCGCGATGGGCGCGCGGCCGATCGCGGTCCTCGACGCGCTGCGGTTTGGCGACCCGTCCGATCCGCGCACCCGGCACCTCGTCGACGGCGTCGTCCGAGGCGTCGGCGGGTACGGCAACTGCGTCGGCGTGCCGACGGTGGGCGGCGAGCTCGTGTTCGACCCCTCGTACCAGGGCAACCCGCTGGTCAACGTGATGGCGATCGGGCTGCTCGAGGAAGGAATGCTGACCCGCGCGTCCGCGGACGGCGTCGGGAACCTCGTGGTCCTGTACGGCTCGGCGACGGGTCGCGACGGGATCGGCGGGGCGTCGGTGCTGGCCAGCGCGACCTTCGGCGATCAGGACCCGTCGAAGCGCCCCTCCGTGCAGGTCGGGGACCCGTTCGCCGAGAAGCTCCTGATCGAGGCGACCCTCGAGCTGATCGCCGCGGGTCTCGTGGTCGGCGTCCAGGACCTGGGCGCGGCCGGGATCACCTGCGCGACCTGCGAGACCGCCGATCGCGGGGGGACCGGGATGCTCGTGGACCTCGACGCGATCCCGCGCCGCGAGCCCGGCCTCGAGCCGTTCGAGGTGATGATCTCGGAGTCCCAGGAGCGAATGGTCGCGATCGTCGAGCCCGCGCGCTGGGAGGCCGTGCGCGCCGTGTGCGAGCGCTGGGACCTGCCGGTCGCGATCATCGGGCGGGTCACCGCCGAGCCCGACATCGTCGTGCTGACCGGCCCGGGTGGCGAGGGTGCGCTGGGTGGCGACGGCCGCCCTGTCGAGGGTGCCCGCGAGCTCGCCCGCATCCCGGCCGCGGCCCTCGCATCGGGCGCGATCGTGTTCCAGCGCGAGTCGCGACCGCCCGCCCGGCGTCGCTCGGCGCCCGCCCCCGGCGCCCCCGTCGAGCCGATCGACACCCTGCCCCTCCGCGGCCAGGATCCGGGCGCGGTGCTCCAGGCGCTGCTCGGCTCGCCCAACCTCTCGTCGCGTCGCAGCGTCTACGAGCAGTACGACCACAACGTCCAGGCGAACACGGTCGCCGGACCCGGTCGCGGCGCCGCGGTGCTGCGGATCAAGGGCACGACCAAGGCGCTGGTCGCCTCGACCGACGCCAACGCCCCGGTTGGCGCGCTCGATCCCTGGCTGGGCGCCGCGCTGTCGGTCGCCGAGGCCGCGCGCAACGTCGCGATCACGGGAGCCCGTCCGCTCGGGGTCACGAACTGCCTGAACTTCGGCGACCCCACCCGGCCGGAGGCCTTCTGGCAGCTCACCGAGGCGGTCCGCGGGCTCTCCGACGCCTGCGTGGCGCTCGGACTGCCGGTCACCGGCGGCAATGTCTCGCTGTACAACGAGGCGCCGGGGTCCGCGATTTACCCGACCCCGGAGATCGGCGTGGTGGGCCTGCTCGAGGACGTCGGCAAGCGCGTCGGCCCGGCGTTCCGCGGCGCGGGGAACGCGGTGCTGCTGGTGGGGCAGGCGGGAGCCGGCCTCGCGGGCAGCGAGTACGCGCGGCTGGCCGGCGCCGCGGTCGAGGACGGCCCGCCCGCGCTCGACCTCGCCCGCGAGGAGCGCCTCCAGTCGTTCATCCGCGAGGCCGTGGACCGGGGCCTCGTCGAGAGTTGCCAGGACGTGTCCGGCGGCGGGCTCGCCGTCGCGGTGGCCGAGATGGCGATGTGGGGCGACGTCGGCGCCCGGCTGCGCCTCACGGTCGGCGACTCGCCGGCGGTGGGCCTGTTCGGCGAGAGCCCATCGCGCCTGATCGTCGAGGTCGCGCCACGCTACGTGCCCGCGTTCATCCTGCTGGCCCGCCACTACGGGCTGCCCGGCGACGAGCTCGGCA
>DATDJA010000557.1:0-2172 GCA_036520795.1 Candidatus Limnocylindrales bacterium | reverse complement strand
CCGGCGATGCTCGACGGCGGCGCCCGCGTGTTCGGCTATCGGTTCAACGGCTACTGGCAGGACGTGGGCACGATCCAGTCCTACTGGGAGGCCAACATGGCGCTCCTCGAGGACGACCCGGAGCTCGACCTGTACGACCGCGAGTGGCTCATCCATACCCGGTCCGAGGAGCGCGCCCCGGCCAAGATCGGCCCGACGGCGCAGGTCCATCGCAGCCTGATCTCGCACGGCTGCATGATCAACGGGATGGTCGTCAACAGCGTCCTCTCGCCCGGCGTCCGCGTCGACGTGGGGGCGGTCGTGCGCGACTCCATCGTCATGTTCGACACCGTCATCCGGTCGGGGGCGGTGGTCGACCGAGCGATCCTCGACAAGGAGGTCGTCGTCGGCCAGACGGCCATCGTCGGCGACGGGCCTGACTTCGACACGCCGAACCGGCAGGAGCCGGGCCGGCTCAACACCGGCATCTCGGTCGTCGGCAAGCAGTCGATCATCCCGCGTGGCGTGCGCCTCGGGCGCAACGTGAAGGTCGGCGAGAAGGTCAAGTCGGCGGACTTCGCGAACCGCGTCGTCCGCTCCGGCGGCACGATCGACCACAAGCCGGGCGGCGCCCGGCCCAGGAAGGTCGCCGCCGACGCCGACGCCCCGGCTGCCCGGATCCTGGCCAGCGCCAAGGAGTAGTTGACGGGCGATCCGGACCCGCGGACGGGGCGTTCCGGGACCCTCGGGTAGACTCGCGCGCATGTCCATCGCCCCTCGAGCGTCGGCGCCTGCCGCCGCCGACGTCGAGGCCTGGCTCACCGAGCTCGGCCTGGAGCCCCTGGAGCGGGCCGACCGCGAAGGCGTCACGTCGTGGGATCTCGTCCTTGACGGCCGCCGCCGGGCGGCGCTTCGGGTCACCCTGATCCTCGACCCGGCGCTCGCGCTGATCGCCTGGGCGCACTTCGCCCCGCCGATCAACGACAGCTTTCGCAAGTCGTACCGGCTGCTCCTGCGCTGGAACGACGAGACGCCGTTCGTGAAGTTCGCCCTCGCCGAGGACGAGCGCCCCGTGCTGACGGCAGAGCTCCCGGCCGCGGCCCTGGACGGCGACGTTCTGGGCCTCGCGCTCGCGCGCCTGCTCGCGGTCGCCGACCGGCTGCACGAGCCAGCGGTCGGCTGGCTCAAGGGCGGCGGCTGGTCGATCGACGCGCCGGCGGCCGACGACGGACCGGGCACGCGCCTGCTCGACCGGTACGCGGACGACCTCGACGAGCTGCTCGTGCCCGCGGAGGCGGACGCATGAGGCGCGCCCGCGCGACGAGCCTCGCGCTCGTCGCGGCCCTCGCGCTGGCCTGGCTCGCACCGGTGATCGGGGCACTCCCCGCGACCGGCGTCGCGGCCGCCAACAACGACCTGACGCTCGTGACGGACGCCGCCTACACGGTCCAGCCCGCCCATCGCCGGGTCCACGTCGTCGTCGACATCGACGCCCGCAACCACCGCGGCGAGACCAGGACGCACAAGTACTACTTCGACCACGCGTTCCTCGCCGTCCACCCGGGGGCAAGCGGGTTCTCGATCTCGGGCGCGAAGGGGGCGACGGTGCGGGTCGCGGATCGATCGAAGCACGCCACGCTGCTGCGGATCGACTTCGGCCGGCGGCTGTACGGCGGCGAGGGCCAGGGCATGGAGCTCTCGTACCACCTCGTCGATCCCGGCAAGCCCGCGGATCGGCAGGTGCGTGTCGGGAGCGGTCTGGTGACGTTCCCTGTCTGGGCGTTCGCGTCGGACGGCGCCAAGGGGAGCCGCGTGAGCGTCCACTTCCCACCGGGGTACGACGTGACCGTGGAGAACGGCGACTTCGACAGCCGCACCAAGGCGTCCGATGGCGGGGTCACGCTCGCGACCGAGCCGCTGGGCGAGCCGCTCGCGTACTTCGCCTCCGTCACCGCCCAGCGCGAGGCCGTCTACCGGGAGACGCCCCTGACCGTGCCGGGCGATGGCGGCGACATCGCGCTGCTGGTGCGCGGCTGGCGGGACGACCCGGCGTGGGCCGGGCGGATCGGCGGGCTGTTCAAGAAGGCGCTGCCGGAACTGAGCCGCGAGATCGGTCTCGCCTGGCCCGAGACCGAGCCGACGATCATCCAGGAGGCCGTGAGCCGGGCGGCCGGCGGCTATGCGGGGCTGTTC
>DATDJA010000556.1:0-9651 GCA_036520795.1 Candidatus Limnocylindrales bacterium | reverse complement strand
ACGGGACGTCGCCGACGGACAAGGAGGCCTACGCCCTCGCTCACGTGATCCTCGGCGCGAGCAGCGCGGTCGACGCTCGGCGCCCCAACGCCCGCCGGCTCCTCGACGCCGCCCTGGACGTGCTGAACCGCCACTTCTGGGACGAGCGGGCGGGCGCGGTCGTCGACTCGTGGAGTCGCGGCTGGCGGGTGCTGGACGACTATCGCGGCGCCAACGCCAACATGCACGCGGTCGAGGCGCTCCTCGCGGCGAGCGCGGCCGCCGGCTCCGCCCGGTGCCTCGAGCAGGCGCTCCGGATCCTCGACCGGTTCGTCAATCACGCGGCTCGCGACAACGACTGGCGCATGCCCGAGCACTACACGGCGGCCTGGATCGCGGATCGCTCGTTCAACGCCGACGCGCCGTTCGACATGTTCAAGCCCTACGGCGTCACGCCGGGCCATCTGTTCGAGTGGGCCAAGCTGTGCTGCCAGGCGGCCGCGGCCGCCGGCCCCAGCGCTCCCTCGTGGCTGGTCCCCGCCGCACGGCGACTGTTCGCCCGGGCCGCCGCGGACGGCTGGCTGGTGGATGGTGCCCCGGGTCTCGTCTATACCGTCGACTGGGACGGGTCGCCCAGGGCTCGTCAGCGGCTGCACTGGGTGCTTGCTGAGGCGATCGGGGCGGCGGCGCTCCTCGCACAGACGACGGGCGAGGCGACGTACCGGGACTGGTATCGGACGTGGTGGGCGTTCGCCGAGGAGCACCTGATCGACCGCGAGCAGGGGTCATGGCGCCACGAGCTGGACGCGACGCTCGAACCGTCGAGCACGATCGTCGCCGGCAAGCCCGACGTCTACCACTCGCTCCAGGCCTGCCTCTACGCGCTGGTCCCGCCGGGCCCGTCGATCGCCGCCGCGCTGGCGTCCGACCCCGGCCCGTCAGCCGACGGCGGCGCCGAGCCGGGGCACCGACTCGGCGTCGGGCCAGAACCCGGCGCCGACACCGGCGAGTAGGGCAGCGCCCAGCGCGGCGCACTCTTGCGCCGGCGCCACGGAGAAGCCGGCGAGGTCGCGGACCTTGCGGCCCAGCACCTCCCGACTGCGCAGCCAGCCGCCTGTCCCCACGACGCGCTCGAATCCGCCCATCCAGTCGCGGATCCGGTCGTAGGCGAGCATCGAGTGGTCGTGCGCCTCGGCCACCGCCGCGGCCCACACCTCATCCGGGGTCACGCCGGCGCCCGTGACCCGGACCTGCAGCGTCTCGTCGAACAGGCCGTCGATGCGGACCCTGGACGAGTCGGGGTCGCGCCGGGCCCGAGGGCCTTCGAGCGACGCGAAGCCGTGTGGCGCGCCGATCAGCTCGAGCACGCGGGTCAGCGCCACGCCGGTGGCGAGGCTGCCGATGACCGACCGGCGACCGGCAAGCACGTGCCAGCCGACGTTCAATCCCCGCTCCACGGCGTCGCCGATCCGCTCGCGCGACATCGGCTCGCCGGTCGAAGCGATGAACGCCTCGCCGGTCCCGCACGAGTTCAACAGGTCGGTCTGCGCCTGCGCGCCCGCGCCCACGGCGGCACACAGGTGGTCGTGGCCCGCGAGGACGAGCACCGACCCGGCCAGCCGCTCGAACCGCGCAGTTACGACACCGACCGGCTCACCCGCCACGACCAGCGGCGGCAGGATCTCGGGCCGACCGAGCCAGGCGGTCAGGTCGCTGCTCGGCGCGCGGCTCGCGATGTCGAGCAGGCCGGTCCGGGAGGCCAGCGAGAGCTCGGCCCTCGGCTGCGCCCCGAGCGCCACGGCGAGCCACTCGGCGACCCCGAGCCAGGTCGTGCCGCGTGGGAACGATCCCTGGGCGAGGAGCCAGTCCATCTTGGCGATGCTGGCGGTCGCCGACAGCGGCAGGCCGGTCGTCTCGGCGAACGACCGCTCGCCGACGTCCGACGCCAGCCGGGTGACCGCCCCGCGGCCCCGCGGGTCGTGCCAGGCGATCCCGCGGGTGAGCTCGATGCCGGTCGGGTCGCACAGGAACCCGGTCTCCGCGATGCTGGCGATACCGAGCGCCACCGGAGGGGCTCCGGGCACACGGTCGAGGGCATCGCCGAGGCAGGCCAGCGCCGCCACCAGCAGGGACCCGGCGTCGATCTCGGTGCCCGCGCTCGTCCACGGCGTCGGCGTTGCGGCCGTCGAGAGCGGTCGCCCGGTCACGTCGATCACCACGGCCTTGATGCGCGAGGTGCCGATATCGAGGCCGGCGAACCGCGGTGCGGTGTCCATCAGCGGACGGGCGGCGGGATCTCACCGGAGCCGCGCACGTGCAGGCGGGTCGGCACGAACACGCGCCTCGCAGGACCCTCGTCGCCGGCCATGCGGCGCAGCAGCCGGTCCACGGCCCTGTGCCCCATCTCGGCGGGATCGTTGGCGACGACGGTCAGCGGGATCGGCAGGCGCCGTGCCAGCTCGAAGTCATCGAAGCCGACGATCGCGAGGCCACCGAGGTCGGGGCCGAGCTCGCCGAGGACGCCGATCGATGCCCGGTTGTTGGCGGCGAACACCGCCGTGGGCGGTCGCGGCAGGCGGAGGAGGGCGCGCATCGCCGTCCCGCCGGCCTCCGCGTCGGGCGAGCCGAGCTGCACGAGCTCCGCGTCGAACGCGATGCGGGCGGCGCGAAGGGCCTCGCGATAGCCGGCCAGCCGTTCGGTGGCCGCATAGCCCAGCCGTTCCGACGCGCCGACGAAGGCGATCCTGCGGTGGCCGTGCGTGACGAGGTGGCGCACCGCGTCCCGGCTGGCCGCGCGGTGGCGGGGGAGCACGCAGTCGCTCTCGAGGTCCACCGCCGGGCGGTCGAGAAACACGATCGAGGTCCCGGCGTTGCGCTCCGTCTCGAGGTAGCGATGGTCCCCGGCCGTCGGGACGACGAGCAGGCCGTCGACCCGGCGCTCGCACAGCTGGCTGACGATCCGGACCTCGCGCTGGGGGTCGTCGGCCGTGCTGCCGATGATCACGAGATAGCCGCTGCGGTTGAGCGCCTTCTCCACCGCACTCGCGAGCTCGGAGAACCAGGGGTTGCCGATGTCACCGATGGCCAATCCCACCAGCATCGTGCGCTGGCCGGGCCGCAGCTGGCGGGCCGCATCGTTGCGCCGGTAGCCGAGGCTGGCGATCGCGGACTCGACGGTCGCGCGCGTCGCCTCGCTCACGCCGGGATCGCCGGTCGCGACCCGGGACACGGTCTTCTGGCTCACCCCCGCCACCCGGGCCACGTCGTGCATCGTCGGTCGAGGGCTCACGTGACAACCGGCTACTGGATGGCCGCGAGCTCGACCGCCTCGCGCCGCTCGTGCGAGCGCAGGGCCGCGGTGAAGATCCGCTGGGTGGCGAACGCCTCGTCCGGCGTCGCACAGCCGAAGCGATCGCCCAAAGAGCCGTCCCGCTCGGCGAAGAACGCCGCCCACATCTGGAACACCGCGTCGGTGAAACCGAACTCGACCGCCGCGGGGATCGAAGTCGGGCTGACGGACGCCGTCCCCGTCCCCTCCTCGACCCACCCCTGGCGGCCCTCGCGAACCGCGAACCGTCGCAGCGTCCCCGGATAGCGCGTCGTGTACTCAACCCCGCCGGACATGCCGACGGCCCGGAAACGCCAGGTGTTCAGCTCACCGGGCGAGATCCGCTTCATGTCCACGATCATCGGCGCGACCGCGGTCGCGGTCGCCGGCAAGGTCGCCAGCAGCGTCGCGTTGTCGAAGGTGTCGCACGCGACCGGCTCGCCGTCGGGCCCCGGCCGCTCCTCGACCATGTTGGTCAGGACGGCGAACAGCGTCTCGGGGAGCCAGCCGATCCGGAGCGGGGCATGCAGCGCATGCATGCCCAGGTCGGCCATGACCCCGCCAGGTCCGCAATAGGCACGCTGCCGTTTCCAGTTGATCGGCTTGGTTCGATCGAGGTCGCCGGCGTGCTCGAGGCCGACGCGAACATCGAGGACCTCCCCCAGCTCGCCGTCGACCGCCGCCTGGATCGCCTTCTGGGCGCCGGGGAAGAAGGGGATCTCACTCGAGACCCTGACGAACGCGTCGGGCCGTCCCCGGACGGCCGCGAGGATGACTCGCGCGGCGTCGAGGTCGAGGCCGAACGGCTTCTCCGCCATGACGTCCTTCCCGGCCTCGATCGCGTCGATGAAGATCCGCTCGTGCAGGTGGTGCGGGACCGCGATGTACAGGACCTCGATCGAGGGGTCGTCGAGCAGCCGCCGGTAGTCGTCGGTCGTCGTTTGGACCGAGGCGACGCGCGAGAACCAACCGAGCACGGCCGGGTTCGTGTCGCACACGGCGCGCAGGACGGGCGTCGAGCCCGGCTGCTGGAGCGAGGGCCAGCGCGCGAGGGTGGGCGCCAGCTCCTTGCCCATCAGCCCGCCGCCGATCAGCCCGACGCCGATCTCGCTCACGAGGCGCCGTCGGCTCCGAGCATTGCGAGCGCCTTGTCCGCCGATCCACCGCCGTGCACGATCGAGCTCAATGCCTTGACCATCGCGCCGGGCTGCGGGTGCTGGACGATGTTGCGGCCATAGACGATGCCCCGGGCGCCGGCCCGCATGACCTGCTCCGTTCGGCGCAGCACCACCTCGTCGGTCACCCGTCCGCCGCCCCGGACGAGGACCGGGGACGTCGAGACGGCGATGACCTGGTCGTAGTCGTCGAGGTCGTCGGTCGGGTCGGCCTTGATGACGTCGGCGCCGAGCTCCACCGCCTGCCGGACCAGCGGCACGATCCGGCGCACGTCTCCGTCGCTGACGTAGGGGCCGCCCTTCTCGCGGCGGAACACGAGGGGCTCGACCATCAGCGGCATCTGGTACGCGGAGCAGTCGGCCCGCAGCCGGAGGATGTTGTGCACGCACTGCTGCCGGATCTCCGGGGCGTCGGCGACGTCGAACAGGTTGCACACGACGGCGGCCGCATCCAACCGGACGGCCTGCACCACGGCCTCCTCCATGATCGAGCAGAACCGGACGTCAGGGATGTCGTTGCCGTAGATGTTGGCGAAGTCGACGCGCAGCACGAGGGCGGGCTTCTGCGCCCCTTGGCGCTCCTGGAGCAGGTGGGCGGACCCGACCGCAAGCTGAACCGCATCGGGGTGGGCGCCGACCACGGCGTCCACGGCATGCGGCAGGTCGACGATCCCGCCGAGGAGCTCGAGCTCGCCGGTGATCCCATGGTCGATGGCCACGTTGATGCAGTTTCCGGACACTGCGTTGAACAGGCGGTTGGCTCGAACGACGGTCACGGGCTGGGCCTCCTTCCGCGTGCGATCCGCGGATGACTACGTAGTCTAGCGTGCCGGTCGCTGACACGGTTGGTCGATCGTCGACGGGGCCGATGGGCGCGACCTACGATCTGGGTACCGGGGATCGACGGCTGCTCGCATGGCCTCGCGGGCCGGGGTGGCCGTCACTTGCACGCGCAAACGTGTGCTCATATCATAACACGGAATGATTTTCCCCATCCCGGCACCCGGCTCGGGTGACGTTGCCCAGGGTTCGTCGAGCAGCGCGACGCGAACGCGATGAGGATCTCGCGCGTCGATACGATCCGCCATGCGCAGCACCAGAACCTCGTGTTCGTGCAGCTGCATACGGACGATGGCCTCGTCGGCCTGGGCGAGACGTTCTTCGGGCCTCGCACGGTCGAGGCGTTCATCCACGAGACGCTCGTGCCGGCGCTGTTCAGGCTGGACGTCGATCCCGCCGGGGCCGGTCCCGACTTCAGTGGCTACGTGGGCTACTCCAGCAGCGGCGCCGAGACGCGAGCCAACGCCGCGGTCGACATCGCCCTGTGGGACCTCCGCGCCCAGGCGCTCGGCGAGCCGCTCCATCGTCTGCTCGGCTCGGGCACGCGGACCGCGCTGCCCGTCTACAACACGTGCGCCGGACCGACCTATCTCCAGGTCGGTCACAGCGTCGCCCCGGCCAACTGGGGAGCGGACGGCGCCGGAAGGTATGAGGACCTGTCGGGCTTCCTGGAACGTCCCGCGGAGCTTGCCGCCGAGCTGCTCGACCAGGGCATCGGGGCGATGAAGATCTGGCCCTTCGACACCGCCGCCGAGGCGAGCCAGGGCCAGTACATCAGCGGGCCGGACCTGGCCGCGGCGATCGCGCCGGTCGAGGCCATCCGGGCATCGGTTGGGAACCGGATGGACATCATGGTCGAGCTCCACGGCCTGTGGAACCTGCCGATGGCCGAGCGGATCGCGGCGGCCCTCGCGCCCTATGACCTGCGCTGGATCGAGGACCCGGTACGGCCGCAGGACTTCGCGGCGGTCGGACGCATCGCTGCGGCGTCGTCGACCCCGATCGCCACGGGGGAGACGCTGGGCGGCGCGGCGACTCACCGGCGCCTCCTTGACAGCGCGGCGATCTCGGTCGCCATCGCGGAGCTCGCCTGGGTGGGGGGCCTGACGGAGGGCCGGGTCGTCGCGGAGCAGGCAGCGGCGCGCGACGTCGAGGTCGCCTTCCATGACTGCACCGGGCCGGTCGGGCTTACGGCAGCCACGCACCTGGCCCTCGCATCGCCGAACGCGACGGTCCAGGAGTTCGTCCGCGCCTTCTACCACGGCTGGTACGCGGACCTCGTGACCGCGCTGCCGCCGATCGTCGATGGCTGCATCGAGCCGCCGCCGGGCGCCGGCCTGGGCATCGCGCTGCAGCCCGACCTCGCGACCCGCCCCGGGGTCTCCATGCGCACCTCGCGGGCCTCGTGATGCCGGGCCGCGAGGCAAGCGACGTCGCGAACGCGATCACAAGGGTGCGCACCCTGCGCATCACCGAGTACGAGAACATGGTCTGGGTCGAGGTGGAGACCGCGGACGGCGCCGTCGGCGTCGGCGAGGCCTGCCTCGGGCCGCTCGCCATCGAGGAATACCTCCACGAGGTCGCCGCGCCCTATCTCCTCGGGCGCGGCGGCCTCGATATCGAGCGTCACGACCGTGCCCTGCGCGGCTACCTCGGCTACGACGGTGCCGGGGTCGAGACGCGCGGCAACGGCGCGATCAACCTCGCCTTGTGGGACCTGTTCGGACAGGTCACCGGGCGTCCGGTGTACGAGCTCCTCGGCGGCCGGTCGAGGGACCGGATCCGGGCCTACAACACGTGCGCGGGTTACGACTACGCGCGCAGCGGCGGTCACCTCGAGCTCGGCGACCAGGGCGTAGGGGCCAGCCGGCAGACCGGCCCCTACGACGACCTGTTCGCGACCTTCGACCACCCCGAAGGCCTCGCCGAAGACCTGCTGGCGCAGGGCATCACGGCGATGAAGATCTGGCCGTTCGACGGGGCGGCCGCCGCGACGCACGGTCGCGAGATCGACGCCGCGAGCCTGGCGGCCGGCCTGGAGCCGCTACGCCGGATCCGCGCCGCCGTCGGCAACCGGATCGACGTGATGATCGAGCTCCACGGCCAGTGGCAGCCGGGCCCGATGCGGACCATCATCGAGGCCCTCGAGGAGCTCGGCCCGTTCTGGCTCGAGGATCCGATCAAGGCAACCTCGCCCGGCGACCTCGCCGCCCTCGCCGCCATGACGTCGATCCCGATCGCCGTCAGCGAGACCGTTGCCGGACGTCCGCGGTTCCGGGAGCTGCTCGATGCGGGCGCCGTCGACGTGTTGATCTTCGATGTCGGCTGGACGGGCGGCATCACCGAAGCCCGCAAGATCGCCGATCTCGCGGACGCCTACGAGATCCCCGTGGCGCCGCACGACTGCACCGGACCCCTGCTCCTGGCGGCGTCCGCGCACCTCTCGATCCATCTCCCCAACGCCCTCGTCCAGGAGCACGTGCGGGCGTTCGTGCACGGCTGGTACGCGGACGTCGCGACCGGCCTGCCGGCAATCACGGACGGCTTCATGGACGCGCCCGCCGGTCCCGGGCTCGGCACGCGCCTCCGGCCGGATGCGTGGACGCGCTCGGACGCGACGGTCCGGGAGAGCACGTCGCGGTGAGCCGGCCGGGGGAGGGACCGCTCGCGGGCCGGCGCGCCATCGTCACCGGTGCCGGCACCGGCATCGGGCGCGGCGTGGGGCTGGCCCTGGCGGAGGCAGGCGCCGACGTCGTGTTCCACGGCTACCGCCACCTCGACGGTGCAGCGGAGGCTGTGGCCCAGGCGCGGGCGACGGGCTCGAACGCCGCGGCCATCGCGGCCGACCTTGCAGACGCGGGGGCGGTCGAGCGCCTGATCGCCGAGGCCGCCCACCACCTGGGGGGCCTGGACATCCTCGTCAACAACGCGGGCACGACGATCCGCCGCGACCTCACCACCACCGACCTCGCGACCTGGGACTCGCTGTTCGCCGTCAACGTCCGTGCGATGTTCGTGGCGATCCGGGCCGGGCTGCCCTTGCTCGAGCAGTCGGACCAGGCCGTCGTGATCAACATGACGTCGGGCCACGGGCTGGTCAGCCTGCCCGGCTACTCGGCCTACGCCGCGACGAAGGGCGCCATCATCGCCCTGACCCGCCAGCTCGCGGTCGAGCTCGCGCCGCGGCAGATCCGGGTGAATGCGATCGCCCCGGGCTACATCGACGTGCCGCGCCACCGCGACGATCCCGACTTCGATCCGGATCTCGGTCGCCGGTACGTGCCGCTTGGCCGGTCCGGACGGCCCGAGGACATCGGCGGCGCGGCGGTCTTCCTCGCCTCCGCGGCGGCCGCGTTCGTGAGCGGCCAGGTGCTGTTCGTGGACGGCGCGACCAACGCCCAGATGGGCTTCTTCCCCTCCCGCGATCCGCTGGACGCGGCACAGGCAATCCCCGATCTTGGAGGTGATGCACCGTGAGACTTGCGACGACGTGGACAGGAACCGGAACCCGCCTCATGGGGGTCACCGGCGAGGGGCTGCTGATCGACATCGCCGACGGCGCCGCCGAGGCGGACGACCTCGCGGGCGTCACCGACGTCGGTGACCTCCTGCGCCGGGGACCTGCGGCCGCGACACGCGTGGCGGCCATCATCAGCGGCGCGGACATCGAGGGGCGGACCGCCCTCGCCGATGCCGACCTGGCGCCGCCCGTGACCCACCCGCAGGCCATCGTGTGCATCGGGCGCAACTACATGGCCCACATCGAGGAGGGCGGCGACCCGGTCCCGGAGCTCCCCATCCTGTTCTCGAAATACCCGAACACCCTCGTCGGCGACCGGGATCCCGTGATCCATCACGCGATCACGTCCGCGCTCGACTACGAGGGCGAGCTGGCCCTGATCATCGGCCGTCGCGCGTCGCATGTCCCCGAAGCCGAGGCGATGTCCTACGTCGCCGGGTACACCGTCCTCAACGACATCAGCGCGCGCGACCTCCAGCTGGGCGACGTGCAGTGGATCCGGGGCAAGTCGCTCGACACCTTCTGCCCGCTCGGACCCGTGTTCGTGTCGATCGACGAGATCCCGGACGTCGACGCTCTCCGCATCCAGACCCGGGTCAACGGCGAGCTGCGTCAGGATGCGCCGGTCTCGGACATGATCTTCAAGATCCCGTACCTCATCTCGTTCATCACCGAGGGCATCACCCTTGAGCCGGGCGACATCGTCGCGACCGGCACCCCGTCGGGCGTCGCCTACGGCATGAACCCCCGCGTCTACCTCAAGCCGGGCGACGCGGTCGAGGTCTCGATCGAGGGGATCGGCACGCTCC
>DATDJA010000555.1:0-3788 GCA_036520795.1 Candidatus Limnocylindrales bacterium | reverse complement strand
CACGCCGGTTGCCGTGGGCTCGGTCACGGCCGGCGACCGCCGGGCATCCGTGCCTGTGCCCATTCGATCGTCTCCTTCGTCGTGTCGATGGTGGCCTGTGGGATGTACCTCGCCTTCAGCGCCTCGACGTCGATCCCACCGCTGGCGGCGAACGCCCCGGCCAGGCCCGTCGCCAGGGCGAAGAACAGGGCGATCCCGATGGCGATCGCGACGTGCCAGGTGAACGTGATCGCCGTGAACGCGCCCAGCGCGCCGCCCGCGACGAGCCCCACGCCGAAGCCCGTGAGCGCTCCCCGCGCACCGTAGCGCGAACCGATGAAGATCCCGATCAGGGCCGCCGCGAGGGCCCAGATGACCAGGCCCACGATCATCGGCCGGCTGTCGGGGTTGAGCGCGAGCCGGTACAAGCCCCCCACGCAGGCGCCGATCAGGGCGCCGCCCAGCGCACCTGCGAACAGGCCGGCAAACGCGGTTCCGAGGGAGCCGGCCCTTGCCCCGAGCAACGCCCCGACGATGCCGAACACGGCCGCGCCGATCGCCGCCCCGATCCCCAACGCGATGTCGCCGGCGTCGGCCTGAGGCGGGAAGGCCGTCGCGATCTGGCGATAGGCGGTGTTGAGGATGTTGGTGCCGAACACGATGCTCACGATCAGGCCGACGGCGAACGCGATCGCGAGCGCCTTGCCCAGCCCCGACGAACGCAGGGCGACCAGGACGGCGAACACCGCGACGGCGACAAGGAACTCCGTGCCGTGGAGGACGCCCCAGCCGAGTGAGCCGAACAGCCACTCCCCGAAGAACAGGAACAGGCCGATGGGGAGGAGGAAGGCGATGAGGACGAGGCAGGCGGCCGCGAGGCCGCCCAGGGCGATCGCCCTGAGGATCTCGCCCTTGATCTCGTTCGCCTCGGCCTTGGCGAGTTCGATGTGCGCGCGAATGAACCGGATGGCCGCCGCGCGCGTCGCCGCGAGCTGGGCCATCAGGCCGGACGGTGCCTCGGGGGCGGGCCGCGCCGGGTCCGGGTTGGGCGGTTCGGGATCCAGGGGTCGTCCTCCGCGGGGTGGGCGTTTCGTTCGGGGGACCGTCCAAGATCATAGCAGCGCCCGATGGCCCGACCCGTCGAGTACGCTCGCACGATGACCGATCCGACGCCAGTTCCCGCGCCCGCGCGTGCCCCTCGCGCGATCGTCACGGCGGAGCTCCTCGCGGTCGGCACGGAGCTCACGGTCGGCGAAACCACGGACACCAACAGCGGCGAGCTCGCCCGTGCGCTCGTGACGCTCGGCGTGACCGTGGTCCGGATCTCGAACCTGCCCGACGACCTCGCGACCGTCGTCGATGCGCTACGGACGGCGCTCGGCCGGGCGGACCTCGTCGTCACGACGGGCGGCCTCGGACCCACGCCGGATGACCTGACGCGCGAGGCGGTGGCCGAGGCGTGCGGCGAGACGCCCGTCGTCGACGAGGCGACGCTGGACTGGCTGCGCGGCCTGTGGGCACGGCGGCGCCAGCCGTTCCCCGACACCAACCGCAAGCAGGCGTGGGTCCTTCCGTCGGGCGCGATGCTCGCGAACCCGAACGGGACGGCGCCCGGCTGGTGGGTCGACCGGCCCGACGGCCGCGTGATCGTGACGCTGCCGGGACCGCCACGCGAGATGCGCCCGATGTGGGCGAACGAGGTGGTGCCGAGGCTGGCCGGCCGCGGGGTCGGCGTCGAAAGCGACGTCCGGACGCTCCGTCTCACCGGGATCGGCGAGTCCGTGATCGCGGAGCAGCTCGGCGAGCCGTTGCTGCGCCGGGCGAACCCGGTGGTTGCGACCTACGCCCGCCAGGAGGCCGTGGACATCCGGATCTCGGCACGTGCCGAGGCCGGGCGTTCGGCGGTGGAGCTCGCCGACGACGCCGAGGCCGAGGTGCGGGCGGTCCTCGGGACGTACGTCTGGGGGAGCGGCGACACGACGTGGTCGGGCGCACTCGCCGAGGCCCTCGCGGTCCACGGCTGGACGCTTGCGACGGTCGAGAGCGGCACCGACGGCGCCCTGGTCGGCCTGCTTCGCGGTCTGGGGGCGGTGCGCCGCTCCGAGGTCGCGTCGGTCGGCGACGCCGGGGCCGACAAGGAGCCGGACGGCGACCTGGCGGAGGCCGATCGGATCCGCGCCGCCGCGGAGGCGGACGTCGGCCTGGCGATCCGTGCCTCGGCCGCCGGCGACGACACCGCGGTCAACGTCGCGGTCGTGACGCCGGAGCGCCGGCATGCCGAGCGTCGCCTGGCGTTCCTGCGCGGCAGCGCGGGCGCGGACCGAGCCGCGATCGCGGGGGCGGCCGTCCTCCTCGCGGTCCTGCGCAACGAGACCTAGCGGCGGGCCGCCATACGCAGGCCGGCGAGGTCGACGATCACGATCGCGTCGCGATCCATCCGGATCAGCCCGTCGTCGACGAACCAGCCGAGCAGCTTGTTCACGCTCTGGCGGGTGCTGCCGACCATCGCCGCTAGCTCGCCCTGCGTGATCGGCCCTTCGAGCCGGATCTCGCCCTCCGTCGGCCTGCCCTGTTCGTCGGCCATCCTCGCGAGCCGCGCGGCCAGACGCCCGGCGATGTCGAGGAAGTGCAGCTCCTCGACGTGGTTGGTGAGGCGCCGGATCTCGCCGGCCAGCTCGGCCAGGACGTGGTCGCGGATCGACGGTACGTCATCGACAAGCTGGCGGAACTGCTCGCGCGGGAGGACCAGCGTCTCGGTCGCGCTCACAGCGGTCGCGGTTGCCGAGCGCGGTGCACCGTCGAGCAGCGCCAGGGCGCCGAAGAACTCGCTCGGGCGGAGCGTGGCCAGGATGGCCTCGACGCCCGTGTCGGACGGGCTCGAGATCTTGATCCGACCGCTGAGCACGACGTGCAGCGCGTCACCCGGATCGCCCTGGTGGAAGATCACCTCCCCCCGCCGGAAGCGCCGGGTGCGGACACTCGCGGTGAGCGCATCGAGGTCGTCGTCGGAGAGATCGTGGAACAGGGGGATCCCGCCGAGCGCGGCTCGGAACGCGGCCGCATCCGTCGCCTGGCGCGCCTGACTCACCGCCGCATCCTACGACCGGCCGGGGCGGCGTGGCTCAGGTGATCGAGAGGACCGGCGTCTGGACGGAGTCCGCGCGGATGCTCATCCGGGCCGCGACCTGGCCCGCGACGGCCTCGAGCGCCGCGGCCGCCGTCCCCGGTTCGCGCTGGGCAACCGCAGGCACGCCGACATCCCCGCCCTGGCGAACCGTGACATCGAGCGGGATCTTGCCCAGGAAGTCGATCCCGTGCTGCTGGGCAAACCGCTCGCCGCCGCCCCGCCCGAAGATCTCGGTCGCCTCGCCGCAATGCGGGCAGATGAAGGCGCTCATGTTCTCGACGATCCCGATGATCGGCACGTTCAGGCGCTGGAGCATCGCGAGCGCCTTGGTCACATCGGACAGCGCGACGTCCTGCGGCGTCGTGACCAGCACCGTGCCGCTGATCGGGACGGCCTGCGCCAGCGTCAGCTGGGCGTCCGACGTCCCGGGCGGCAGGTCGACCACCAGGTAGTCGAGCTCGCCCCAGTCGACGTCGCGCAGGAACTGCGAGATCGCGCCTCCGATGAGTGGCCCGCGCCAGACGATCGGCTGGCCCTCGGGGACGAAGAACTGGATCGAGATCACCTTCACGCCGTGTCGCTCGAGCGGCACGATCTTGTTGTCGGCGTTCGACGTGGGCTGGCCCTCGACGCCGAGCATCATGGGGATGTTGGGCCCGGTGATGTCGGCGTCCAGCAGTCC
>DATDJA010000554.1:0-2833 GCA_036520795.1 Candidatus Limnocylindrales bacterium | reverse complement strand
GCGGAGATGGACTCGGCGTTCTTCCAGATCACGACGCCCTGACCGCGGCGCACCCGCCACGACGCCGGCAGGCCCACCTGCCCGAGCCGGCGGGCCAGCTCGGCTGCCTCATCGATCGGGACCACGAACTCGAGGTGGGCGCGACCGCTCGCGAGGCTCAGCGACCCGCGGGCGAGGAAGCGGCCGCGGAGCCACGCCATGCGGCAGTGCTCCGGGGCGCGCGGCCAGTCGAGGGCCTCGTCGGCGAGGACGAACGCGCGGCGAACGCGGATTGCGCCGTGCGGGGCCGGGGTCGGCGAGCCATCGATCGAGCGTCCGCCCAGCCGCACGACGAGCCGGGCGACGGCAGGCTCCTGGGTCCTGGGACGGGACCCCAGCCCCGCGATCTCCGCCCGCCGGTCACACGGTCGGGAGGGCTCGACCGCCGCGAGCTCCGCCCGCAGGGCGGCCACGAGGTCGCGATCGGACCCGGACATGCGGCTTCGGCTGCCCCGGGGTCAGGCCCGGTCCGGCCGGGTCACGCCGAGCGGTCCACGCGCGCCACGCTCGGCCGGCGGCGATGGCCGCCCTCGCGCTCCCAGGCGCCGATCACCGCCGTCGCGAGGCGTTCGGGATCGTGGTGGTGGGCGTTGTCGGGATCGACCAGCTCGTCGAGCGCGAGCCTCGGCTGCGGGCCGTCGGCGGGCGGCCAGCGCAGCCGCACCGGTTGCCCCAGCCAGCCCGTCGGGGCATGGGCATCGAACCGGTTGTTGGCGAGGACGATGTCGGGCAGATGCCCGGCGCCGTGGCGGGCGAGCGCGTCGATGTGGTCCGAGAGGTCGAAGCCGCCGGTCTCGCCCGGCTGGGTGGCGACGTTGCACACGAACACGACCAGGGCGCCGGACGCGGCGATGGCCTCGCGGATCCCGGGCACGACCAGGGCCGGCAGGATGCTGGTGAACAGGCTGCCCGGGCCCATGACGATGAGCTCCGCATCCGCGATCGCCTCGAGCGCCTCGTCGGTCGGGCGGACGTCATCAGGGGCTACCCACACGCGGTCGACCCGGTTGGTGTTCGCGATCCGGCTCTGGCCCACGACCTCGCTGCCGTCGTCGAGGCGGGCGTGGAGCGTGATCTCGGTGCCCGTCGCCGGGACCACCCGGCCGCGGACCGCGAGGACCCGGTTCATCTCGCGCACGGCCTGCTCGAAGTCGCCGTCCTCCAACTCCACGAGCGCCGCGAGGAGCAGGTTGCCCACGGCGTGTCCGCCGAGGCCAGCGGGCGGCGTCTCCGGGTCGTGCGATACCGGCGTCGGCCCCGCCGCCTCCGGGCGGACCGGCGCACCGGCCGCTGGGCCGACGCCCGGGAATCGGTACTGGAGCAGCCGGCCCATCAACGGCTCGGCGTCCGCGAGGGCGACGATGCAGTTGCGGATGTCGCCCACGGCGGGGATCCCGAGCTGGGTCCGCAACACGCCCGAGGAGCCTCCGTCATCGGCGACCGTGACGACCGCGGTCAGGTTCGAGGTGTGCTCCTTGAGGCCCCGCAGGAGCGTCGAGAGCCCCGTCCCGCCGCCGATCGCGACGACGCGCGGTCCCCGGGCCAGGAAGCGCTTCTGGTAGATCACCTCGACCATCGGCTGCTCGCCGTCCCAGGCATCGAACGGGTCGACCAGCGCGCGGATCAGGCGGTACGCCCCGTAGACGAACAGCGTCACGCCGAGGACGCCCGCCACGAGGCCGCGGACCTGGTACGGCAGCCACTGGAGGGTGACCGCGTCGAGGATCGCGCCGATCGGGCTGCCCGGATCGACGTCCGCAGCCGCCTGGCGCAGCACGTGCGCGACACCAACCGCGAGCAGCAGCAGGCCGGCGAACGCGACGAGCAGCCAGCGCTTGACGCCGATCCCGGGCGTCAGCCAGCGGCGGAGGTTCACTTCTCGAGCTCGCGGTGAAAGACCGACACCGGCCCGAAGTCGCGCTTCCGGAGCCAGGTCGCGAGCTCTTCGGAGATCACGATCGAGCGGTGGAAGCCGCCGGTGCAGCCGATCGCGATCGTGAGCCGCGTCTTGCCCTCCTCGACGTACGCGGGGATCAGCAGGTCGAGCAGGTCGCGCATGTGGGCGAGGAACTTGTCCGCGATCGGCTGGCCCAGCACGTACTCGCGGACGACGTCCGTGAGCCCCGAGCTCGTCCGGAGCGCCTCGATGTAGAACGGGTTGCGCATGAACCGGACGTCGAGCACGAGGTCGGCTTCGAGGGGCACCCCGAACTTGAACCCGAAGCTGATCAGCTGGATCCCGAGCCGGTCCGAGCTCTGCACGTCGCCCAGGCGGGCGAAGATTCGTTCCCGCAGCTCGCGCAGCGAGAGCTGGCTCGTGTCGAGCACGACGTCGGCGTCGGCCCGGACGGGGTCGAGCAGGGTCCGCTCGAGCGCGATCGAGGCGGCGATCCCGCGCTCATCGGCCAGCGGGTGGCGGTGGCGGGTCTCGCTGAACCGCCGGATCAGCACGTCGTCTCGAGCCTCGAGGAAGATGATGACCGGCCGGATCCCGCGCCCCTCGAGGGCGCCGCGCATCGCCCCGAAGGCCATCGGGACGTCGCCGGCGCGAGCGTCGAGCACGATCGCGGTCCGGGCGAACCGGGTCGGGTCGCCGGCCAGGAGGTCCGCGAGGTCCGGCAGTAGCTCGCCGGGCAGGTTGTCGACGACGACGTAGCCCAGGTCCTCGAACAGCTTCGCGGCCGCGGTCTTGCCGCCGCCGGACAGCCCGGTGACCACGACGACCTCCTGGGTCCGCTCGTCGCCCTCCATCGTGCTCAAGCGTTCGCTACTTGCCGCTGCGGGCGATGAAGAA
>DATDJA010000553.1:0-3806 GCA_036520795.1 Candidatus Limnocylindrales bacterium | reverse complement strand
AGGCACGGGCGCGCCGGGACCTCCTGCTCCCGGCCCTCCAGGCGGCCGCGGCGCGGACCGGCTGGGTCAGTCGGGGCGCCCTCAACCACGTCTCGAAACGCCTTGCCGTGCCGCCCGCCGAGGCCTACGGCGTCGCTTCGTTCTATTCGCTGCTGCCGACGACGCCGCGCCCCCCGATCGTCGCCCACGTGTGCGACGACATCGCCTGCCGCCTGCTGGGCGCGGAACGGATCTGCGATGAGCTGGAGACCCGGCTCGGACCGCCGGGTGAGACGGCGGGCCACGAGGACGCGACCTGGCTGCGGAGCCCGTGCCTCGGGCAGTGCGAGCGGGCACCCGCAGTGCTGGTGACGTCGGCGGGGCCGACGCCCAAGGACCATGTCCGGGGCGGCATCCGCGGCGCCGACGACGTCGCGAGCATGCTCACGACCGTGCGCCTCTCCCCGGCCCTCACGACTGACGTCGGTGACGCAGGCGAGCTGGCGCCCCAGAAGGGCGACCCATCCCTGCGGCTGCTCACCCGGGTGGGACGTGTCGACCCGACGTCGCTCTCCGCCTATCGCGAGGCCGACGGCTATCGGGCGTTGCACAAGGCGCTGTCGATGGGGCCGGCCGCCGTCATCGAGCAGGTCACGGCGTCGAAGCTCGTGGGCCGGGGTGGCGCGGCCTTCCCGACCGGGCGCAAGTGGGCCGCTGTTGCCGCGCAACCGGTTACGCCGCACTACGTCGTGTGCAACGCGGACGAGTCGGAGCCCGGGACGTTCAAGGACCGGGTGATCCTCGAACACGACCCGTTTGCGCTGCTCGAGGCGATGACGATCGCCGGGTTCGCGGTCGGCGCCTCGCGCGGGTACCTGTACCTGCGGGGTGAGTACCCGCTCGCACGCCGGCGTCTCGAGTCCGCCCTCGACCAGGTCCGGCGGGCCGACCTCCTGGGCCCGAACGTCGCGGGCTCCGGCTGGTCGTACGACATCGAGCTGCGGATCGGCGCCGGCGCCTACATCGCGGGCGAGGAGACCGCGCTGTTCGAGTCGATCGAAGGCGGACGCCCGGAGCCGCGCAACAAGCCGCCGTTTCCCGTAGAGGTCGGGTTGTTCGGGAAGCCGACGGTCGTCAACAACGTGGAGACGCTTGCCAACGTGCCCCTGATCCTCCACGACGGCGGCGCGACGTACGCGACCATTGGCACGGAGGGCTCCACCGGCCCGAAGCTGTTCTGCGTGTCCGGCAACGTCGAGCGCCCCGGCGTATACGAGACGGACTTCGGATCGACCCTCGGCGACATCATCGATCTCGCCGGCGGCGTGGCCGGCCGGCGGCGCATCCAGGCGATCCTGCTCGGCGGCGCGGCGGGCGCGTTCGTCGGGCCGGACACGCTGGGGACGCGGATGACGTTCGAGGGCACGCGCGCCGCCGGGGCGACGCTCGGGTCGGGCGTCGTGATGGTGTTCGACGAGACCGCGGACCTGCCCGACGCCCTGCGCCGGATCGCCGCCTTCTTCCGCGACGAGTCGTGCGGGCAGTGCGTCCCGTGCCGGGTCGGCACCGTGCGCCAGGAGGAGCTGCTGGCCCGGCTCGCGGCGGGTCGCCCGCTGGGCTCGCTGGAAACGGAGCTCGCGCTGTTCGACGACCTCGCCCGGGCCATGCGCGACGCCTCGATCTGCGGGCTCGGTCAGACGGCGTCGTCAGCGATCGAAAGCGCGATCAAGGGCGGCCTCGTGCACTTCGATGCGGGGGCGTGGGCATGACGACCGAGGACATCGGCCACATCTTCGTCGACCCACCCGCACGGGCGTCGCGCATTCCGGGTCCGCCGCCGGCGCGCGAGGTCCCCCTGGTCGAGATCACGATCGATGGCGCGGCAGTGTCGGTCCCGGCCGGCTCCACGATCCTCGAGGCCGCGCGTTCGGTGGGCGTCGACACGCCGACCCTGTGCTACCTCGAGAACCTCACCCCGGTGAATGTGTGCCGCGTCTGCGTCGTCGAGGTCACCGGGTCGCGCGTCCTCGTCCCCGCCTGCTCGCGCCGCGTCGAGCCCGGGATGGAGGTTCAGACAGACAGCGAGCGTGTCCGCCACTCGCGCCGCCTCGTGCTGGAGCTGCTTGACTCGTCCGTCGACGTCTCCCTCGCCGGCCCGGCCGAACCCGACGGCGACCTCGCGAGGTACGCCACGCAGTACGGCGCCGACGGCTCCCGGTTCGGGCGGTCGGCAGCGGCGGCTTCGGCGGGGGAACGCGATGCCCGGGAGCCCGGCCACCACCATGCCCCCGTCGTCGACGGCCGGCACGCCGCGACCGCCGAGACCGTCGCCCAGCCGGTCAAGGTCGACAACGACCTCTATGTCCGCGACTACTCGCGCTGCATCCTCTGCTACAAGTGCGTCGAGGCGTGCGGCGAGGACGCCCAGAACACGTTCGCGATCGCGGTCGCCGGGCGCGGCTTCGATGCCCGGATCTCGACCGAGTTCGACGTCCCCCTGCCCGAGTCCGCGTGCGTCTACTGCGGCAACTGCATCGGCGTGTGCCCGACTGGCGCGCTCATGTTCCGCTCCGAGTACGAGATGCGCCAGGCCGGCACCTGGGCGCCCGAGGAACAGACCGTGACCGACACGATCTGCCCGTACTGCGGCGTCGGCTGCACCCTCTCGCTGCACGTCCAGGACAACCGGATCGTGAAGGTCAGCTCGCCATCGGACTCCTCGGTCACTGACGGCCACCTGTGCGTGAAGGGCCGCTTCGGCTACGACTTCGTCCAGCTGCTACCGAAGGGCTCGCCGCGCCCCTGACCTGGCCTCCCCGGGCCTGATGCTCCGCCCGAGGTCCAGATACCGCCTGAGGCGGTACGCGTCAGGCGTCGACGGCGGGTCCACGCTCAAGGCACTTCCCATCTACCACCGGGAGCGGTGGATGGACCCAGATCGGTGCCTCGTACCGCCCGGGGCGGTAAACGAACCCACGGTCGGGAGCCGCGACCGTCAGGTTTGGGCCAGCGCCACTCGCCCCGGGTGCGTGTAGACGTTGAAGCCATCGCCGCGCAGGAAACCGACCAGCGTCACGCCGAGTCGCTCGGCCGCCTCGACCGCGAGGTCCGACGGGGCCGAGACCGCCGCCAGGATCGGGACGCCCGCGACCGCCGCCTTCTGGACGAGTTCGAAGCTCGTCCGGCCGGACACGAGGACGATCCGATCGTTGAGCGGCAGCGCCCCCGCGAGGAACTGGCTCCCCACCAGCTTGTCGAGGGCGTTGTGGCGGCCGACGTCCTCGCGCAACACGACGAGCTCGCCGCCCGGATCGAACAGCCCCGCCGCGTGCAACCCGCCCGTCGCCTCGAACACGGCCTGGGCCTCGCGCAGCCGCACGGGCAGCGCGATCAGCGTCTCGGGCGCGATGACCGGGCCGGCCGGGATCGGGTCGCAGCGCACCTCGACCTCGTCGAGCGACGCCTTGCCGCAGATCCCGCACGACGCGGTGGCCACGAAGTGCCGCTCCGCCACCCGCGACGCGTCGAACGGGCCGGCCAGGTGGACGATGACCTCGTCGTCGGGCTGGGCGTGCGTCTCCGGATCGCCGCGGGTGATCCCGGTGATCACGGTGTCGTCGTCGATCAGCCCTTCCGTCCGCAGAAATCCAGCCGCCAGCTCGTCCTCGTGACCGGGCGTGCGCATCGTGACCGCGACGTCGACCGGCTCCTCACCGGGACCGCAGGCCCGGATCGCGAGCGGCTCCTCGCCCGACAGCCGGTCCTCGCGCACCTCGACCCGCCCGCCACGGACGGCGATCACGCGGGCGTGCGAAGCCTCGCGCGGT
>DATDJA010000552.1:0-2655 GCA_036520795.1 Candidatus Limnocylindrales bacterium | reverse complement strand
GGCGGATGCCGATCCTCATCGCCGGCACCGGTGAGCAGCGGACGCTTCGGCTCGTCGCCCGCTATGCCGACGGCTGGCACGCGTCCTTCCCCGAGCACCCGGACGAGCTCGTGCCCAAGGTCGAGGCCCTGCGGCGCTGGTGTGCAGAGATCGGGCGTGACTCGGCCGAGATCGAGTGGGGGTTGGGTGTCGAGCCGGAGGACCTCGACCGGTTCCTGCGTGAGGACGCCGGCCGGTACCTCGACCTCGGTTTCACGCAGTTCACGCTCGGGTTCAACGGACCGGACTGGACCGTCGACCGCGGCGCCGACTGGCTGGCCTGGCGGGACGAGCGGAACCTGTCACGTCCTGGCGTCATCGTCGGGTAAGGTCGGGCGATGACCGAGCCGCATCCACTGGTCGTCCAGCTCCGGTTCACACGCGCCGAGTTCGTGCGCGGCGTGCGCGGCGTGCCGGCGGAGGACGCCAGGCGCCGCCTTGGGCCGATGAACTGCATCAGCTGGAACGTCGGTCACCTCGCCTGGCAGGAGCAGCGGTACTTCCTGACCCGGGGGCAGGGGATCACGCCCTACCCGGAGATCCAGGAGGAGTTTGCCTACGGGGCCCTCGGGACGACGCCCGAGCTGGCGACGACCCTGAAGGCCTGGCGGGCGATCACCGCCGCTGCGGATCCCTGGCTCGACGAGGTGACGTCGGCGCGCCTGCTCGAGGAGCCGGTGAGCCGCGGCCGGCCGATCGGCACCACGTTCGGCAACCTGCTGCAGCGCGTGATCTACCACTACTGGTACCACACGGGCGAGAACCAGGCGATCCGCCAGCAACTCGGACACGCGCGGCTGCCCCAGTTCGTGGGCAACATCGACGACGAGGCGCCGTACCGGCCCGAGCCGAGCTGAAGCGCGCGTCGCCGCGCCGGCTCAGCCTCCCGACACCGCCGGGATGATGTGCACGTCCGCACCCGCGGGTACGGGCGTCTGCAGCCCGGCCCGATCGCCGGCCACGAACACGTTCAGGTGCGAGCGGATCGAGGGGCCGGCGTCCAGCACCCGGTTGGCGAGTCCCGGCATCTGGCGGTCGACGTCCGCGATGACCTCGGCGACGGTGGCGCCGCGCGCCTCGAAGCGCCGAGCGGCACCCGGGAACAGCACGACCAGCGAGCGCGGCAGGTGGACGATCGCCGGCGGGCCGTCAGTCAACGACGGCGACCTCGACAGACCAGATCGGCGGCAGGTGATCCGCGATGAGCGACCACGAGCGGCCCTCGTCGGCGCTCCCGTAGATCTGGCCCGTGCTCGTCCCGAAGTACACGCCGACCGGGTCCAGGCCGTCGTTCGCCATCGCTTCGCGCAGCACGCCGAGGTAGGCGTCCTGCTGGGGCAGCCCGGCGCCCGACCGCTCCCAGGTATCGCCGCCGTCGTGCGTGCGCCACACGGCGGCCGCGGCATCGGGCATGAACCGACCCTGGTCCGCGCCGTTGAGCGGGATCGTCCACACCGTCTGCGGGTCGCGCGGGTGCGCGGTCATCGGGAACCCGAACTCAGAGGGGAGCCCGGTCGTGATCTCCTCCCACTGGGCTCCGCCGTCCTCGGACCGGTAGACGCCGCAGTGGTTCTGCTGGTAGAGGTGCTCCCCGCCGTCGGCCGCCATCACCAGCTTGTGCACGCATTGGCCGAAGTCGGGATAGATGTCCGGCTGGAACCCGGCCCGTACGCCGCGGTTGCGCGTCGCCCAGGTCGAGCCGCCGTCCTGCGTCTCGAACACGCCGACGGCCGAGATCCCGACCCAGACGCGGTCGGGATCCTCGCGATGGGGGACGATCGAGTGGAGGATCAGGCCGCCGCCGCCCTCCTGCCACTCCGGGCGGGACGGGTGGCTCGTGAGGCCGTCGACGTGCTCCCAGGTCCGACCCCGGTCCCGGCTGCGGAACAGGCCGGCCGGCTCGACGCCGGCGTAGATCGCATCGTGGGCCGCGGTGACATTCCAGACCGTCGCGACCTTGGGCCCGTCGTCGCCGTAGGTCATGCCTTCGCTGGAGTGCGTCCAGGTCTTCCCGAGGTCCTCGCTGCGCCACACCGCCGGCCCGTACCACGGGCTGCCGCCGCCGGCGAGGATCGCCCCGGTCCCGGGCTCGACCGAGAGGTCGTGGATCGGCCAGCCCTCGCACAGCGGCCCCCGCAGGCTCCAGGTGCGTCGGTCGGCATCGCCGTCGAGGACGAAGGCGCCCTTGGGGGTGCCGACGAGGAGGACGCAACGCTGGGTCATCAGGATCTCCCGTGTCTGCCGGCCCGGGTATGGCTGCCGGTCGACCTAGCCTACCGCCGTCGCCCGCCCCGGGTTCGTCGAGGCGACGACCAGACGCGGTCCATGACCCGCCGGTACCCTTGATCCGATCGAAGGAGGATGCGCATGACACCGCAGGCACCCGAGCTCGTCCAGCTCGACGTCGACGAGATCCGGAAGCAGGTCACGGGCGCCGTGATCGTGCCCGGCGACGCCGACTACGACGCCGCGCGGACCGTGATGCTGGGGGGCGTCGACGTCCACCCTGCGCTCATCGTCCGCGTGGCCGGCGCCGACGACGTGCGGGCAGTGATCGCCCTCGCGCGCGACCGTGGGCTGGAGCTGGCCGTCAGATCCGGTGGCCACAGCGGGGCC
>DATDJA010000551.1:0-8295 GCA_036520795.1 Candidatus Limnocylindrales bacterium | reverse complement strand
GGTGCTCGCCGCCTTCGCCCTCGCCGTCCCGTTCGATGCCCTCGGCCACCTGCTTGCGCGGAGCCTGTACGCCACCCACAACACGCTGCTGCCGCTGGGCGCCGCCGTGGCCGGGTTCGCGGTGACGATCGTGGTGACGCTGGCGCTGGTGAACCCCGTCGGGATCGTCGCCATCCCGCTGGGCTTCGCGGCCGGCCTCGCCGTGCGGACCGCGGTCCAGGCGGTCGCCCTCGCCTACCGCCTCCGCTCGCAGCCGCCCGCCGCGGCGGCGGATCCCCTGCCGGCCTAGCGGTTCAGCGTCTTGGTCGGGACGACCGCGATGAACAGGCCGTCGCGATCGGGATAGTTGCCCTCAGGCCTGTTCCACGGGAGATAGTTGCGTCGCATCTCGTCGCCGTCCTGGTAGGTGCCGGGCGGGTCAGACGCTCCCCAGATCGAGGACACGAGCGGATACCACGGGTCGAGGATGTAGGTGCCGCTGACCTTCGCGTTGTCGAACACGAGCGGGTCGGCATCGGCCCGGTACCCGGTCATGATCCAGGTGTGGGCGCCCCGCCACGACAGGAGGATGACCGGGGCATGGAGCTTCGAGATGGCCTTGGCGGCGTCGTACAGCGCGTCTGCCCTGGTGTCGTACGCGCGGACCTCGTAGCCGTTGACCCCGTAGGCCTCGAGGGCGGCGACCATGGCCGACGGTCCCCAGCCACCGTTGCGACTGTCGCGCCTGCTCTCCCACTCGCCGATTCGCGACGCCAGGTCCTTCTGGAAGTTGAGGGTCAGGGGCGCCTTGCCGTGGATCTCGAGGACCATCTGCGTGCCGGCGACGGCGCACCACTCATGGTTGAACTCTTCGCTGATGAAATGATTCTCGGGGTGCTTGAACAGGTTGACGTCGACCTTGACGCGTTCCGGCTTCGGCGTCGGCGTGGGCCGCGGCGTCGCACCTGGCGCGAGGGACTCTTCGGGTCCCGGTGGCGCCTCGGTCTCGGCTACCTCGGGCCGCGGGGTGACCTTGACGATGGCCGCGATCGGCCGATCGGGGGGCGGATCGATCAGCAGCTCGATTCGCGCGGCCACGTTCTGCAGCTTGTCGCCCACGCCCAGCACATTCGTCCAGATGGCACCCACCACCAGCAGGCCGAGCGCGAGCAGGATCGCGAAGCCATGGCGTCGTCGGAAGCGTCGGCGTCGGGTCACAGGATCACTCCGGTCGGGGCGGGCGGCCGAAGAGACGCGTGGGACGCGGGCACTGCGACGCGGGCGGGCCGCCCGATCAGCGCGCCTTGGGCCGCCGGCCGCCGCGGCCGCCGGGCAGGCGCCCGGTCGAGAGATAGATCGTCCGGCCCCGAATCGCCATGTTCGTGCCCGGCTTGTGGGCGGCGATCGCGCGCTTCACGGCCGCGCGCATGGTCGGAATCTTCTCGGCAGGATCGAGCTCAAGCGCAATGACGTCCTCGTCGGACTTCAATCTCGTCAGCGCCTTGCGAATTTCCTCCTCGCGCTGGAGCGCCGCAAGCTGACGCGGCGACAGCGCGCGCGCACGCGGTTTCGGGGTGAGCTCTTCGATCTTCGCGGCACGAATGCGCATGGCCTGCGGAAACTCCTGCGTCAAATCTGGCGGTGGGCCACGGGATGATGACACGAATCCGTCCGGGGGCCAATCAGATTCATCATCGGTGCGTTCCGTCGAGCACATTCGCCTAGCAAGCGCATCGCGGCACGCAGCAGATTCACGGTTCCGCTTCATCGTGTGGATGGTTCCTGAACGCACCGTCACCGTGGGTGTGCCCGGGCCACAGCGAGGACAACGCGCGGCGGGGCTTCCTTAACGTGCTCGCGCGCCGTATCCTGAGCCGGACGCGGCGCGCTCGCGCCGGCGAGGGAGAGGTGTTCGATGACGGATCCCGCGGGAGGGGCGCCCACGCCCCCGCCCCCTGAGCCCACCCCCGCACCACCGGCGGGAGCCCCACCGGCCTCCAGCTGGAACACGCCGCCTCCGCAGGCGACGGCGCCGGCCGGCTTCCAGATGGCCCAGGCCGAGGCCGGACCCGCGCCGGGCGTGTCGTACGCCGACACCGTGATGAGGGTCGTCGCGTACATCATCGACTCGGTCATCCTCGGGGTCGCCATCGCGCTCGTCGCGATCATTCTCGGAAGCATCGCGTTCGGCATCGCCGTGGGCGGCGGCTTCCTGATCTCGATCATCATCGTGGTGGTCATCGCTGTCATCGCCCTGCTGGGCAGCGCCTTCTACTTCGTCTACTTCTGGCAGACCCTGCGCGCGTCGCCGGGACAGAAGATCCTCAACCTCGAGACCGTGAACGCCGCTGACGGGGCGACCCTCACGCGCGAGCAGGCGATCCGCCGATGGGCGTTCCTGTTCGGCCCGCAGGTGGTTGCCAGCGTGTTCCAGTTCTCGGGTTCCGTGTCGGGCGCGCTCGGCTCGATCGGGTCGCTGCTCGGCCTGCTGGCCTTCCTGTACGCGATCTACCTGCTGTACACGGTCACCCAGAACCCCAAGCGCCAGGGCTTCCACGACGTCCAGGCCAACACGGTGGTCGTCAAGCGCGGCTGATCCGCGACACGCGCAACGCACAGACGGGGCCGGCACCGCCGGCCCCGTTTCGATTCAGGGCTCGAACTCCAGGCTCCGGACGTGGCGCGGGCGGAACACGGCCAGCGGCCGCCGGTCGAAGGCGGCCACGCGCCGGATCGAGAGCCGCTCGGCGGTGGCGATCAGCAGCGCGTCGGCAAGGCGCGGACGGTGCTCGGCGGCTTCCCCGAGCAGCTGGGCGGCCCGCGCGATGTCGTCGGGCGTCGGGGCGACGACACGGATCGAGCCGGCTACGACCGAAGCGAGCACCGCCTGCGTCGCATCGGGCCCGAGCTCGCGCTGGAGCACGAGATCCAGCTCCGCCAGCCCGAGCGCACCCAGGAGCAGCGGTTCGTCGACGCGCTCGAACCAGGCGATGGCGGCCCGATGGTTCAGGTCCGCCGTGTCGGCGGCCGCCGTGATCGCCGACGGATCCAGCAGGATCGCCACTAGCGCTCGCCCGGCCTGCGCGCCGCCTCCCGGCGGGCGATCGAGCGCCCGTCGAGCGAGAGCCGTCCATGCGAGCTGCGGCCCACCCCGAGGAACGGGAACTCCGGCGTCGCCTCGTGCGAGTCCAGCCACGTCTCGAGCGCGGCGGCGATCACCGAGGTCTTGGTCGTGTGCTGGCGACCGACGTGGCGGTCGAGGCGCTCGAGCAGGTCGGCGTCGAGGAGGATCGTGGTCCGCACCGTCTTCATATGACGTCATATCTACCACGCTGGACGGACCCCTGTCACCTCCCCCACCATCAGCCCAGCATCGCCGTGATCAGGAGCCGTGACGTGAGCCGATTCGAGCCCAACCTCCGCATCCCGGGGCCTACCGCCCTGCCGCCCTCCGTCCGGGAGGCCGGCGGGCGCCAGATGGTCAACCACCGCGGGGAGGAGTTCAAGGCGCTGCTCCTCCGCGTCGGCGAGGGCATGAAGCCCTTCTTCGGCACCACCAGTGACGTCATCCTCCTGACGTGCGCGGGGACGGGCGGGCTCGAGGCCGCGATCGTCAACACGCTGTCGCCGGGCGACGCGGTCCTCGCGGTGACGATGGGCGCGTTCGGCGACCGGTTCGCCAAGATCGCGGAGGTCTACGGGGCGTCCGTCACGCGTCTCGAGGTCGAGTGGGGCGAGGCCGCACGGGCCGACGACGTCCGGCGCGCGGCGGGGCAGATCCCCGGCCTGCGGGCGGTCCTGCTCACCCACAACGAGACCTCGACCGGCGTGACCAACGACGTCGCCTCGCTCGCGGCCTCGATCCGCGAGGTCGCACCCGAGGCGCTGATCCTCGTCGATGCCATCTCGGCGCTGGGCGCCGTGCCGTTCGCGATGGATGCCTGGGGCCTCGATCTCGTGGTCACGGGATCACAGAAGGCGTGGATGGCAGCACCCGGTATGGCGATGGCGGCGGTTGGACCGCGCGCCTGGGCCGCCGGGGAGACCGCACGAATGCCGCGCTTCTACCTCGACCTCAAGCGGCACCGCGACACCGCGGCCGCCGGCGAGACACCCTGGACACCGGCCGTGGCGGTCATGTACCAGGTCGACGAGGGGCTGCGACTCATGCAGGCAGAGGGCGACGGCGTGTTCGCGCGCCACGTGGCCTGCGCGGCGATGACCCGGGCCGGCCTGCGGGCGATCGGGTTCCAGTTGCTCGCGGCGGACGATGTCGCGTCGAAGACGGTCACCGCGGCGTGGATTCCCGAGGGTCTGGACTGGTCCGCGTTCAACAAGGCGCTCAAGGCGCGCGGGCTGGTGCTGGCCGGAGGCCAGGGCAAGCTCAAGGGCCGCATCTTCCGGCTGGGTCACCTGGGATCCGTGACGACAGACGAGATCCTGGCCGCGATCGGGGTGATCGAACTGGTCGCGATCGAGCACGGCCTTGACGTCGAGGCCGGGGCCGCCGTGGCCGCCGCGCAGCGGGTCGTCGCCGGCGCGCGCCTGGCCGTCAAGGTGCCCGCGTGAGGATCCTCGTCGCCGAGTCGCTCGCGGCGGAGGGCATCGAGCTCCTGCGCGCGAGCCACGACGTCGACGAGAAGCTCGGGCTCGACCGGGCCGAGCTGGCGGCGATCCTGCCCGACTACGACGCCCTCGTCGTCCGCAGCCAGGTCAAGGTCGACGCCGAGCTGATCGCGGCCGGGACGCGGCTCGTCGTCATCGGCCGGGCGGGCGTCGGCGTCGACAACGTCGACCTCGATGCGGCGACCCGCGCCGGGATCACGGTCGTGAACGCCCCGACGGGCAACACGATCGCGGCGGCCGAGCACACCCTCGCGCTGCTCTACGGTCTCGCCCGCAAGACCGCCGCGGCCGACGCCTCGATGCGCCGCGGCGAGTGGAAGCGCGCCGCGTTCACCGGGGTCGAGCTGCGCGGCAAGACCCTCGGCATCGTCGGGCTGGGCAAGATCGGCCAGGCGATCGCCGTCCGGGCCCGGGCGATGGAGATGACGGTCATCGGGTCGGACCCGTTCGTCACGCCCGACCAGGCCGCCAACGTGGGCGTCGAGCTGGTGGCGTTCGACGAGCTCATCGCCCGCGCCGATGCCATCACCGTCCACGTGCCGATGACGCGGGCGACGCGAGGCCTCATCAACGCCGCGACGATCGAGCGCATGAAGCCGTCGGTGCTCCTGCTCAACGTGGCGCGCGGCGGCATCCTCGACGAGGCGGACGTCGCCGAGGCGCTGCGATCGGGACGGATCGCGGGGGCCGCCATCGACGTGTTCGAGGCCGAGCCACCTACCGGCTCGCCGCTGCTCGACGCGCCCAACACCCTCCTGACGCCACATCTCGGCGCCTCGACCGCTGAAGCGCAGGTCCTCGTGGCGGAGGAGGTCGCCGAGCAGATCCTCGAGGTCCTCGAGGGCCGGCCCGCACGCTATGCCGTCAATGCGCCGCTGCTGACGCCCGAGACGGCGCAGGCGATCGCCCCCTACCTCCCGCTCGCCGAGACCCTCGGCCGGTTCCTCGGCCAGTTCGCCCACGCGGCGCCGCGCACGCTGACCCTCGAGATCGCCGGTGAGCCAGCGGCGTACGACGCGTCGCCGCTCGTCGCGGCGGTCCTCCGGGGCCTCCTCGAGACGTCGACCACCGAGCGGGTGAACCTCGTCAACGCGGCGACCATGGCCCGCTCGCGCGGCATCAAGGTGGTCGAGCGCAAGACCTCGACCGCGGGCGCGTTCGCGTCGCTACTCACGGTCACCGGCGAGAGCGACGGCCGGACTGCGACCGTCGCGGGCACCGTTGCCAACGGCGAGCCGCACATCGTCCGTCTCGACGAGCACGCGATGGACCTCGCACCCGCCGACTCGATGCTCATCACCCGCCACCAGGACCGCCCCGGAACGATGGGCCGGATCGGGGTCCTGCTGGGTGAGGCGGACGTCAACATCAGCGCCATGACGCTGGCCCGCTCTGCGCCGCGCGCGGATGCGTTCATGGTGCTCGCGCTCGACGACGACGTTCCGGCGGCGGTCGCGCAGGCCATCCGCACCGACCCCGCCGTGATCGACGTCTGGACGATCCGCCTCGGCGGCGAGCGGTGACCTCGGCCGACACGGCCAACTCGCTCATCCCCGAGGGCCTGGACGCGACGCTCGTCCTGCTGCGCCACGGCGAGTCGGAGCTCATCCGGGAGGGTCGCTTCCAGGGCCAGGCGGAGACGCCGCTGTCCGCCGTAGGGCGCCGGCAGGCGGCGCTGGCGGCGGAGCGGCTGGCGACGCCCCACGCGTCGCCGATGCTGCCGATCCCCGGCGGCGGCCCGCTCGAGATCGTCCACTCGCCGCTCGCGCGAACGACCGAGACGGCGGCCCTGGTCGCCGCCGCGATCGGGTCAGGACCGCCCGGTGGCCCGTCGCCATCGGTCCGGCCCGAGCCAGGGATCCTCGAGCTCGCGCAGGGCGAGTGGGAGGGCGAGACCCACGACGAGATCGTTCGCCGCTGGGGAGCCGAGCTCGCCGCGTGGCGGCGCCGGCCGGAAGAGGCGTGGGCGCCGGGCGGCGAGTCGCTCGCCGAGGTCCAGGCACGCGCCCGCCCGGCGCTCGCCGGCATCCTCGAGCGCCTGGGACGCGACTACCCACGCGGCAGCCTCGACCGCCCCCAGGTCGGCGGCTACCGCGGCGCCGGGCTCGACACCAGCCAGCCGTGGTCGATCCTCGTCGGGCACGACGGCGTGTTCAAGGTCGTGCTCCTAACGCTGTTCGACATCCCGCTGAGCCGATTCTGGACGTTCTCGTTCGCCCTGTGCGGGATCTCCGTCGTGGAGTTCCGCGGCGGGCGGGCCGTGCTGCGTGCCCACAACCTCACCGAGCACCTGGCGCCGCTGCTCGACGAGGAGGCCATCGCCGAGGCCGAGGCGCGCGCGAGGTCGGGCGCGCTCTAGCGGCGTCGCCGGCGCAGCCGGCGGTCACGGCGGAAGACCAGCCGCAGGAGCGAGACGCGCAGGCGGCGCGTCGCCTGGCCCACGGCGTGGAGCCGGTCGCCGCCGAGACGGACGCGGGCATACGCGGTCTCGACCTTCGCGTCGGCGACCGTGGCGAGGTCGGCCTTCGCGACCGGGACCAGCTCCCCCAGCGTCGCCGCGTACTCGTACACCGTCTGGTTGGCGCGCCGCCCGTAGCCCAGCTGCGACGCCGCCTTGGTCATCGACTGCCAGGCGCGATCCGGCGAGATCTCACCGCGCGGTCCGCGCAGCCACGCCGCCAGCGCGATCCCGCCCACGAGCAGGACCAGCAGCACCGTCAGGACGATGAATAGCGCCCGGTTCGGGGGTTGGCCGCCTGGCGGCGTGGGGATCGTATCGCCGCCGACCAGGGGTGGCCGCGTGGGGTCCCCCCCGCGCTCGTTGGGGGGAATCGTCGCGACCGGCCCGGCGCTGACCGCCGGCCCATCCTTGATCACGCTTGGCGGCGCCGCGACGCCGGGTCCCGTCGGGTCGAATGGGCCGACCCACCCGAAGCCCGGGAAGTAGACCTCGACCCACGCGTGGGCGCCCTTGTTCTTGACGGTCTCGATGTTGCCCACCCGGTCGCCGGGCAGGAAGCCCTCGACGAGGCGGGTCGGGATCGGGTTGTCGGGGTTCGCCGCCCGCAGCAGGATCGCCATCGTCGACGCGTAGTGGAGGCAGTAGCCGCGCTTGTAGCGCGCGAAGCACTCGACCTGGCTCACCGTGCAGTTCAGGTCGGTGATGTCGGTCTCGTACTTGTAGACGGACTGGTTGCCGAGGATCTTGACGATCTCCGTCGCGAGGTCGTACGGATCCTGCGACCGGGCGTTGCGCTTGACCTGCTCGAGGAGGAGCTCCGCGTCGACCCCGAGGGTGTCGGGCGGCACGTCGGTATAGAGCTCGGTTATCTCCTTGGGGTAGACCTCGGTCGCCGCGATCAGGCGGTTGCCGCTGATCACGTCCGTCTCGTCGAGGCGCAACAGGCGCGCGTCGACGGTGTAGTCGCCCGACCCGAACGGCAGGTCGACGCCCGTGAACCAGCCCTGCACGCCGGCCACCCTCACCGTGCTCGGGTGGTCGACCACGGTCGGCGACCCCAGGGTGAGCAGCTCGTTGCCGCGGAAGTCCTCGGGGTGCACGATGACCTTGATGGGCTTCGTCAGCGCGGTCTGTGGGTTCTCCGCGGTCCCGACCAGGATGGGGGCGCCCGCCTCGACCGGGACGTCGCGGCCGTTGGTCTTCTCCCACCCCGAGAGGTTGAACGCGTT
>DATDJA010000550.1:0-7861 GCA_036520795.1 Candidatus Limnocylindrales bacterium | reverse complement strand
GGATCGCCGGTCGATCATGGCCTCGGCCGGGTAGTAGGCGTCGCGATACCAGCCGCCGCCCATCACCAGGTGGAGGCCGCTCTGCTCGGAGATCCGCGTGAGCCATGCGGGGTCGCGTCCGACACCGGGCATCGTGAGATCGACGAGCGCCGTGCCTCCGGCGTCCCGGTACAACCGCAACTCCTCGAGGATCACCGGCTCGTCGCGGGTCAGCTCCCAGTAGTCCCAACGGTCCTGGACGTGCCACAGGGCGATCTGCGTGTGCTCGTGCGGCAGGGTGAAGCCGAGGGCAGCGGGCTCGACGGGGCCGAGGACGGTCATGACGTGCGCCATGGCGTGATCCTAGCCGCGCCGGTCGATGGCCGGGCGGGACGCCCGCCCACTAGGCCTTGCATCCACCGGGTGAATGCGAATCGCGGCCTCGTCGCGACGACCCTGCCACGCAGTCATGCCGTGAATGCGAAGGGTCGGAATGGGCCCGCAACCTGACCCAACATGCCTGAGATGAGTGTTAGGCCAACAAGGCAGCGGCGGGGTTGGCCCAGGAGTCACTGGACGACTGCAAGGCCATCTCGTCGGCCGACGCCACGCTCACGCATGGGTCATTCGCGGTGAGCCACGCGACGGACCGCGTGTTCGCATTCACTCCATGAATGCAAGGCCCGGTGGGGGCCGGGCGCCACCTTCAGCGGGCGACCGTCCTCGGCCGGTGCGCGACCGTGTCCAGCCTCCGGGCGAAGCGGAGGTGAGGCGCCGTGGACGGCAACGTAATCCCGAACGGCGCGGTCATCGTGTTGCGCTCGATCTCGGCCTCCGCGTCCTGGAGCGGCCACGGTGCGTGTTCGACCCGCGTCTCCGTGACCCGGCCGCGCTGGACGGCGAACAGCGACAAGCGATCGGTCAAGAAGGCCTCGAGGCTCCCGGCCGCAGCCGGGGCCACGGGACCGACGGGCCGGTAGCGGATCGCGAGCTCGGCGGGACGGGAGTGCATGCACCGGCAGCGCTCGGTGAGCCACTCGCCGTCATCGCTGGCCATCACCCGGGCGTGGTGATAGGGCACGCCGAAGCCGAGCCGGGCCGCCGTCGCGCTGGGGCGATGCGCGCCGTCGAGCGAGAGGAACCAGATGCCACGCGTGCCATCGGGTGCCGACACGTACGTCCGGACGTTGACCTCGGCGAAGGCAAACGCCTCGCCCGGGAGCGGCAGGCCGAACGGCCGGACGTGCGTCATCCGGAATGGCACGACGCCAAGCCAGGCCGTCCCGCCGAACGTATCGAGCTGGAGGGGTGGTGGGATCCTCGCCCGCAGCTCGCCGACGTCGATCGGCCAGTGCGCAAACAGGAGGTCGAGCCAGCGCATCGACAGGAGGACGCGTCCGGGTCGGGCGACGACACCGGCCGTCATGCGAAGGCCGCGGCCCCGAAGACGACTGCGAGCACCGCAAACAGCGCCACGAGCAGCACGTCGATGCGTCGGCGCCCCATCGGCAGTTGCATGACCGCCCGAATGCCCCACCAGCCGGCAATCCAGATGGCCAGCCATCGGCCGCCCTCGCTGCCGATCCACAAGGGTGCCCCGAGCCCGAACACCCCAATCGAGATGAGGACATAGCTCGTGCCGGCGTTCATGACCCACGCGACGCCCAGGACATCCCGACGTGTCGTGGGATGTCGCCAGGGCCCGAGGCGCAACGGTCGCAGCGGCGGGTCGCCGGCGTCAGCGCCGATCGCAGCCGCGAAGTCGAACCACCGCGGGACCCCGAGGTGCCATACGCCGAGGGCAAGTGCGGCGAGACCCGAAGCCATCACGACGATGCTCATGCATGCAACCTCGGGACCATATTACATGCTACCTATAGATAGCACCATTGTCAGCGACGGCGTCACGCGGCCGCGCTACGAGAGCCGGGGCCTGCCCACCGTCTCGGTGATGCTCCAGGGCTTGGCCGGGACCGCGGGCACGTGGGGCGCCTCGGGGGCGGCGGCCGACGCCAGGATCGGGCGGAGGAGCGCGAGCGCGCGTCGTTCGGCATCCTCGCGGCGATAGGCGTCGCCCTGCTCGAGCCGCCACAACAGCAGCCCGTCGAGGAACGTGACATACGCGGAGGCCAGGGCGGCGGCGTCGGCCCAGACCGGAAGCTCGCCCCGGGCGATGCCCTCGCGGACGAGCAGCTCGCCGGCCGCGACGATCTGGTCGCGCCGTCGCGAGAGGGATGCGCGGATCGCGGGCTCGGCATCGGCGCGCGCCCACTGCATCACCAGCATGCCGGCCATGTCCGGTTCGCCGGGCGCTCCGACCATCGAGTCGAGGAAGAACCCGACCGCGATCGCGAGCTTCTCCGCGACCGTCCCGCCCCGAACCAGCCGGTTGCCGAGCTCGCCCAGGCCCTCGCCTGACGAGAGATCGCAGGTCGCGAGGAACAGCTCGTCCTTGCCGCTGAAGTAGGTGTAGATCGCCCCGACCGAGAGACCGCTGTCCCGGACGACGTCCCCGATCGTCGCCCCGTGGTAGCCCTTCTCGGCGAACACGCGCAGGGCCGACTCGACGATCCGTCCCCGGACCGCCTGCTCATGGGCGGCGCTTACTCGCGGCATGCTGCGAGGCTAACAGAACGAGCGCTCGTTCTGCAAGGTGCGGCAAGACTGAATTGCAACAAATCTCGCTGTTGACAAAGAGAATGCTCGCTCTTTATTGTCCACGGCATCACCAACCCGACCACCAAACCGCCACCGCAATCGGAGCCCGTGATGTTCAGCCGCTGGGGAGCCTTCGTCTACCGCCATCGCAAGATCGTCCTGGTCCTCGCCATCGTGGTCGGGATCGCCGGGGCGACGTTCGCGGGCCGCGCGGCATCCGTCCTCTCGGCCGGTGGCTGGCTGGATCCGGGCTCCGAGTCGGCAGCGGTCGCCGACCGCCTGGCCGACGAGTTCGGCTCCGGACGCGGCGCGCTGATCGCCGTCTACCGCGGTCCCGCCGGCACCGACGCGCGCAGCGCCGAGTTCCAGGCGACCATCGCGGCCTCGCTCGCCGACATCACCCAGGACCCCGACGACTCGGGCACGATCGGCTACGCCGAGACCGGCGACCCGCGGTTTGTCTCCACCGACGGTCAATCGGCCTACGTGGTCGTCGACCTCAACGTCACCGACGAGGCATCGGTTCCCCTGTTCGACCGGTTCGAGTCGGCGATCCACGAACCGGGTGACGGGGTGGAGCTGCTGCTCGGCGGCTATGCGGCCCTCACCCGGGACTCGACCGAGCAGTCCGAGCAGGACCTCATCCAGGCCGAGACGGTCTCCCTGCCCATCGCCGCCTTCGTCCTGATCCTCGTGTTCACCTCGCTCGTCGCCGCCGGCATCCCGTTGCTCGTCGCCGGCCTCGCAATCCCGACCACCCTCGCGCTCGTCTGGCTCGTCGGTCAGCAGGTCGAGATGAGCGTCTACGTCTCGAACGTGTCGACGATGCTTGGGCTCGCGCTCGCGATCGACTATTCCCTGTTCATGGTCAGCCGATTCCGCGAGGAGCTGAAGCGAGGCCGGACCGTCGGCGACGCCGTCGAGATCGCCGTGGCCACGTCGGGCAAGGCCGTCACCTTCTCGGGCATCGCCGTCGCCATCGGTCTGGGTGGCCTCCTCGTCTTCAGCGCACCCGCCCTCCGCTCCTTCGGCATCGGCGGGATGCTGACGGTGCTGGCGTCGCTGTTCTACGCGCTGACATTCCTGCCCGCGCTGCTGAGCATCCTCGGGCCGCGGGTCAACGCGCTGTCGGTTCGCGGTCTCGTCGACGGCGTCCGACGGGCCTTCGGCAGGCCGACCGGCGAGGCGGCGGCCGAGGTCTCGCGCTCACGCTGGGAGTGGATCGCCAACAGCGTGATGGCCCACCCGATCGTCGTGATCGTGCCCACGCTCGCGCTGCTGCTGCTCGCCGGCCTGCCGTTCCTGCGGCTCGAGCAGGGCATCCCCGACGCCTACACGCTGCCCCCCGGCCTCGAGAGCCGCGAGGCCGCGATCGCCATCCAGTCCGGCTTCGAGGCCGGCACGACGGCGCCGATCATCGCCCTCGTCGACGTCCCGGGCGAGCCAACCACCGACGCCAACGTGCGGGCGCTGGTCGCGTACGGCGATGCCCTGGGCGGCGTCGGCGGCGTCGAGCGGGTGGAGAGCCCGTTCACCGGCATCCCGAACCCAGCGACCGGCCAGCCGCTCAGCGCCGACGAGCTCGTCGCGCTCTACGCCCAGCCCCGCGAGGCGTGGCCGGCTCCGCTGGCAGGCCTGTGGGACCGCTACGTCCACGAGTCAACGGTCCGCTTCGACGCCATCAGCCCGCTCCAGCCCTCGTCGCCCGAGGGCACGGCGGTCGTTGCCGCGGCGCGTGGGATCGATCCAGGGGCCGGATTCACGGCGATGATCGGCGGCCAGGCGGCCACCGGCTACGACTTCCTCGCCTCGCAGAGCGACCGGATCCCGTTCGCGGTGGCGGTCGTCCTGATCGCGATGTTCTTCGTCCTGTTCCTGCTGTTCGGCTCGGTCGTGCTGCCGATCAAGGCGATCCTGATGACGCTGCTCTCGATCAGCGCCTCGTTCGGCGCGATGGTCTGGATCTTCCAGGAGGGCAACCTGTCCGGCCCGCTCGGGTTCACGTCGCCCGGGTTCACGATCGCCGGCAACCCGATCATCATGTTCAGCGTGCTGTTCGGGCTGTCGATGGACTACGAGGTCCTGCTGCTGTCGCGGGTCCAGGAGGCCTACCGCCGCAGCGGCGACAACCGGGCCGCGGTCGCCGAGGGACTGTCGAAGACGGCGGGGGTGATCACCGGGGCCGCCGCGATCATGGTCACCGTGTTCGCCGCCTTCGCGCTGGCCGACACCATCACGATCAAGAGCATCGGCGTGGGCATGGCGATCGCGGTCTTCGTGGACGCGACGATCGTGCGCATCCTGCTCGTCCCGGCGACCATGCGGCTGCTCGGCAAGTGGAACTGGTGGGCGCCCGGCCCGCTGGCGCGGTTCGCCGACAAGCTGGGCTTCAGCCACGTCGAGGACGAAGCGACCGTCCCGACCGGCCCCGCCGGCGGCCGGGGTACGCTCTCGGGAGGAGGCGTGACGGAGGCGACATGAGCGAGCAACAGCACCAGCCACCGCTGACCGGCGAGGTCTATGACTCCGGCGGGGTCAAGATCTACGGTTGGGAATGGAATGACATCGGTGGGCCGCGGGGACGCAGCCGGCTGCCGTGGTTCGGGATCTTCCTCGTCGTGTTCGGGGCGCTGCTGCTCCTGCGCCAGTTCTTCCCCGCGCTCGACACCGCCGGCTCGCTGCTGTTCCTCGCGGTCGGCGTCGCCTTCCTGGTCTCGTGGCTCATCAACCGTGGGCTCGGGTCGCTCTACCTCGGCGCGATCATCACCGCGCTCGCCGCGCCGGACCTGCTGGCGGCCGCGAACGTCGTGTCCGGGGCCGGCGTCGGCACGCTGTGCCTGGGCATCGCGTTCCTGTTCATCGCCCTGGTGCGCGGGGTCAGCGGGGCCGGTTGGGGCTGGCAGCTCGCGCTGGGCGCGATCCTGTCCGCGATCGGCGCCACGAGCCTCGCGAGCCCGGGATTCAGCGACCTCGTGTGGCCGGTCACGCTGCTGGTGCTGGGCGTGATCGTGCTCGCGCGGGCGATGAGGCCCGCCCGCTAGCGACGCGCGAGCAACGCTCAGGGGCTCCAGAACCCCATCGAGCCCGGCGCCAGCGTGCGCGGCGCCGACCCGTCGGCCGGGAGCATCGCCAGGGACGCCTCGCCGTCGTCGCCGATCAGCGGCAGCAGGATCGCGCTGCCGTCGGGCGCCCACACCCGGTGGCTGAGCGCGTACTGGTCGAAGTACGGCATGACCTGGTTCACGAACAGTGGCGAGAGCGGGACGATCCGTGGCCGCGTCCCCGTTCCAGAGGCGACGTCGATGAACACGAGCGACACGTCCACGCCCGGCGCGTCCACGGTTGGCCGGGTCGCCCGATCGTCGTCCCGCACGGCGGCCAGGCGCGCGGTCCCGGCCGCGGGGCCCGAGTTCTCCGGGTCCGCCACCCCGATCGTCGCGATCGTCCGGCCGTCGGGTGACCAGAAGAACGTCACGACGTCGTCGACCGGGAACTGCCGGACGGCGCCGGTGCCGGCATCGATCACCCGCAGCGGGCCGAGCGGCAGCGGCACCTCGCGGTCCTCCTCGCGCGCCCCGATGAACGCGAGCTGTGGCCCGGACGGCGCGAAGCCCACCGCGGCCGGCCCGAACACCGGGACGTCGAAGCTCGTCGACCCGTCGCTCGCCGCCACCACGACCGCGGCGGGGCCGCCCCGGCCGGCGACGGCGTACGCCTCGTAGCGGCCGTCGGCCGAGACCGACGGGGAGCGGAACACGCCCGGAAGGGCGTCGACCGTGGACACGATGCTGCCGTCGGCGCCGACGGCACCCAGGAACGCGTCGGTGTCCGCCCCCGTGTGGACGAGCATCCGGCCCGGGTCTTCCCAGGCCCAGTACATCGGCGCGCCTTCGCGGAGCGTCGTGGGGTTGGCGCTGCCGTCCGCGGGCGCCGAGCGGAGCGCGATGCTCGAGTCCTCCTGGGTGAGGAAGCCCACCGCCGAGCCATCGGGGGCCCAGTACAGGTAGAACGGAGCGCTCGTGTCGCTCTTGAACAGGACAGTCCTGTCCGCGGGCGCAGCCGTGCCCGCAGCCGCGTCGAACACCTCGATCGCGGCGCCGTCCCCACCGTTGCTGACCGCCGCCACCCTCGACCCGTCGGGCGACCAGGCCGGGAACGCGAAGGTCGTGCCCGGCGGCGCGTGCACGACACGGTTGCCGCCCTGCGCGTCGACGATCGCGAGGGCCCCGGCGGGGTCGACGAACGCGACGCGTCCTGCGGGCGTGGGCGGCTGCCCGAGGCGCCCGACGACGGAGACGGCGACCGCCAGGCCGACGGCCGCGACCACGATGACCCCGACTGCGGCGACGAGCCGCCGGCGCCGGCGCGCGCGGACGGGATCGACCGGCCCGCCGATGGGCCCGGGCTCCACGGCGTAGGCCGGCTCCTCCTGCGTCGTCATGTACGTGACGATACGGCGTGTAACCCCGCCCGGATCACCTCACGCTCGGGTGGCGGCCTCCACGGCTGCCACCGCGGCCACGGCGGCCTCGAGGGCCTCGGCCAGGCCATCGGCGATCCTGATCAGCTCGCCGTCGGTGACGACGAACGGCGGACCCAGCAGCAGCGTGTCGCCGTCAACGCCGTTCGCGTTGCCCGTGCCCGAATAGAGCAGCAGCCCGCGCTCGCGCGCCGTCCGCACAACCGCCTCGGCCAGGCGCGCGGCGCGCGCGTATGGCTCACGCGTTTCCCGGTCGCGCACGAGCTCCACGCCCACCAGCAGCCCGCGCCCCCGAATGTCGCCCACGACCGGGCTGGCATCCAGGCGCTCGTGGAGCAGCGCGAGCAGGCGCTCGCCCTTGGCGGCCGATGCCTCGACCAGCGACTCCGACTCGAGGATCCGGAGCACCTCGAGCGCGACCGTCGCGGCGACCGGCTGGTGCGAGTAGGTGAAGCCGTGGACGAACGGGCCGGCCCCGATCACCGCGTCGTAGACCTCGCCCGACGCCGCGACGAACCCGAACGGCCAGTAGCCCGAAGTCGCGCCCTTGGCCGCCACCAGCAGATCCGGCTGGACGCCGTAGTGGGTGAGCCCGAACCAGGCGCCGGTCCGCCCGAAACCGGTCATGACCTCGTCGGCGATGAGCAGGGCGCCGTGCCGGCGGCAGACGTCGGCGATCGCCGGCCAGTAGCCGGGCGGCGGTTCGACGGCGCCCAGCGTCGCCCCGACGATCGGCTCCGCGAC
>DATDJA010000549.1:0-17929 GCA_036520795.1 Candidatus Limnocylindrales bacterium | reverse complement strand
CGGGTCCTTGTCGAAGCGCAGGAACGGCGCGATCAGCCCCAGCCGCTCCGACAGCGTCCGGTGGAACAGCAGCTGGCTGTCGGCCTGGATCTGGTCGGTGATCAGCAGGTCGAGGTCGCGGAACCGGATCGCGAACAGCAGCCGCGACAGCGTCGAGTCGAGCGCGATGCCGGTCTGCCCGGTCCACGAGGTCGTCGGGTCGGGCTCGCCCGTGTTCGAGTTGCTCGGGTAGTCGAACTCCTGTTGCTTCGCGCGGACCACGACGTAGTGGTCGTCGCTCTCGCCGAAGTAGATGCGCGGCTGCGTGATCTCGGGCGCGCCGCTGTTGGAGGTTGGCGGCAGGTCGCGGATCCAGAGCGTCGGCTGGCCCTCGGGGGTGACCTCGTTGACCGGAACCATCGCGACGCCGATGCCGTGGGTCTTGATGACCCGGGTGTTGACCCAGTTCGGCGCGTCCGTGCTGCGGTCGATCGCCAGCTCGCGCCCCGACAGCATCACCTGGCGCAGGTCGCCGTTGACGAGGTAGCGGTCGGTATCGACGTCATGGAAGTCGTAGTACTGGCGCACCGTCTGGAGCTGGTCGAGGGTCGTCTGCAGCGGCCGGTAGTCCCACAGGCGCGCGTTCGTGAACGTATCCGCCTCGCTGCGGATCGCCGCCTCGGTCAGCGGCGCAGCACCGCCGTAGGAGCGGGACTCCCACGCGTTGAGGCCGAAGGCCAGCCGCGTCATCGAGATGTTGTTCCCGATGTACGGCTCCTCCTGGGCGTAGGTGTTGGGGTCGACGCTCAAGCGCTGGATGGCCTCGGGATAGAGGCGTCCGAGGACGATGGATGCCGAGAACCAGATGATCACGATCGCGCCGAGGGGCCACATCCAGCGCGTGAACGCCCCGGCGATCAGCAGCGCGCCGGCCAGCCCGGACAGGAAGGTGAGCACGTCGTAGGCCATGAATCGGGCGTTCGCGTCGGCGTAGGAGACGCCGGTGGCCACGCCGGCCGAGCTGTAGACGAGCTCGTACTTGTCGAGCTGGTAGCCGAAGGCGACCGAGATCAGGTACAGCCCGCCGAGGACGGCGAGGTGCACCCGCACGCGGGTGACGAAGACCTCGCCGCCGCGGGTGACCGCGAGGAGGTAGCGCGCACCGACGACGAGCAGCGACGCGAGGAGGAGGCCGTTCGCCAACGCCTGGACGAACCGGAAGAACGGCAGCTCGAACAGGAAGAAGCTCACGTCGCGGCCGAAGATCGGATCCGTGACGGATTGCGTCGGATCGAACGGGACGCGGTGCAGCCACAGCATCAGCGTCTCCCAGGCACCGGTCACCGCACCCGCGATGCCGAGCGCGAGGAGCACGGCGACCCCGGCGATCACCCAGGTGCCGATCGGGACGAGGTCGGGGATCTCCTCCCCCTCCCAGGAGAACGTCAGCTCGCCCGTTCCCTGTCGCCCGCCCGAGACGCCCAGCGACCCGAACGGACCGGTCGATGCCCTCGACCGGGCGCTCCGCTCGGCCTGGCGCTGTGCCTCCGCGAGGCGTCCCGCCACGACTCGCAGCTGACCCGGCCGCTCGGGATCGGCCGGCGGTGCCATGCGGTTGGCGATGACCAGGTTGCCGAGCAGCACCACGAGCGCGAGCACCAACGCGCCAATGAACAGCCCGGCCTGGACGCCCAGCCGGGTCCAGAACACGCTGTCGTAGCCGACGCTGCGATACCAGATCGCGTCGGTCCACAGGTTGATCCCGGCGACGAGCAGCAGCAGGATCGCGCCGATCGCGAGAATCAGGGCCGCGACGCCGACCCGGCGGGCGACGTCGCCTGCCGTGGTCCCTCGGGCGCCGTCGTCCGGGCCTCCCGGCGGTTTGCCGCCGCCCGAAGGCGGGGGTGGGCTGCTGCGACCGCGTCGGCGGCGGCGCGATGTGATCGGGGTGGGTCCCGCGGCGCGCGGCTCGGCGCCCGGGCGCTCCTGCGTGTCGGGCTCGGGATCGTCCGCACCATCGTCGTTCCGGGCGCGATCCGCGTCCTGGTCGTCGGCGCTCGGGGGACCGTCGTCGTCCGGGTCGCGATCGTCCGGATCGTCGGTCGGGCCGCCGTCCTTGTCGCTCGGCGGCTGGCGGCCTTCCGCCTGCGCGCGCCGGCGCTCGAGCTCGCGCATGAAGTCGTCGAACAGGTCGCCCATCGCGCGGAGTCTAGGGCGGATTGCCCGAACCCGGATCGGGGGGCGCGGGATGCGGCCCCCATCCGGCTCGGATCAAGGGCGGGCCAGCCCCTCGACGGATCGCCCGAACGCGCCGAGGACGCGGTCCGCAATCTGATTCGAGCGCAGGGTCGCGGCGAGCGCCGGCTCCCAGCGGAAGGCCGCGCGGATCACCAGCGGGCAGCGCCAGGGACGCGTGTCGTCCTCGGGCGGGACGAGCGGGGTGAGCCGGATCGCGAGCCGCCCGTCCTCTTCCCGGATGAGCCCTGACAGCCCGCCTGCCAGCGATGGACCCAGGCGCGCGAGCGGCGGCTCGGGCGGCGGACCGGCCGCGGGCGCCACGTCCCGGAAGCTCACCACGCCGTCGGCATCGGTCACCCACAGGACCGCCAGCCACCAGTCATCGGGTCCATCGACGGGCTTGGCCATGCCGGCCTCGAGCCGGCGATCGCCAATGCGGACCTCCTGCTCGCGCAGGAACGAAGGGCCGGGATGCGGGAGTCGTTCGGACACGCCCCGAGGATACCGGGGCGGCGGGTCAGGCCCCCGGTGTCTCCTCGGCGTCGGGTGCCGCGGCGGGGGCGGGCGGCGCGCTGGGAACGACGGGGGCCGGCGGTGTCGGAGCGGCCGGGGCGGAGGAGACCGAAGGCGCCGCCGCCGCGGCCGCGAGCCTCGCCTGCTCGGCCTCGACCTGGGCGGCCTCGTCGGGCGGGGCTTCGGCTGCCGCGAGGTCGGCGTCCGCGCCGGCCAGCGCCGAGAGCGAAATGCCCATCTCGACGACGACATCGGTCTTGAGGGCGACCGACTCGGCCTCCAGATCGGCAACCTCGGCCTCGATCTCGAGCCGGCGCATCTCGCGCCGGACTGCGGCCGGGGGCGGCGCGAAGGATGACGCGTTGGCGGCCGGGTCCACGTTGCCGGTGGTGTCGCCGGTGATGAACGACATGATCCGGTTCCGCGGCCGGGCGACCTCGGCGCGGGCCTGGATGATCGCCAACGGGTCGAGCGAGGTCACGCCCTTGATGTCGGGCTCTGCGCCGGACGGGCTCGACAGCGTGGCCTGGCACGAGGGACACGTTTCCAGGTCGCCCGCCGGCAGCTCGGCCGAGCACCACGGGCAGCGGGGGGTCGGGTCGGTCATCTGCGCACTCTACTCGTTCGAATCAGGGCGGGTCCCCCCCAATTCGTCATGCCCCCTCACTCCCATTCGATCGTCGCCGGTGGCTTGCTGCTGATGTCGTACACCACGCGGTTCACGCCCGGAACCTCGTTGACGATCCGGCTGCTGATCTTGCCCAGGACGTCGTACGGCAGCTTCGCCCAGTCGGCGGTCATGCCGTCCTCGGAGGTCACGGCGCGGATCGCGACGACGTTCGCGTACGTCCGCCCGTCGCCCATGACACCCACGCTGCGCACGGGCGTGAGGATGGCGAACGACTGCCAGACGCTCCGGTAGAGGCCCGCGCCCTTGATCTCGTCGATGACGATCCAGTCGGCGTCGCGCAGCGTCTCGAGGCGCTCGGCCGTGACCTCGCCGATGATCCGGATCGCCAGTCCTGGTCCCGGGAACGGCTGCCGGTGAACCATCGCCTCGGGCAGCCCGAGCTCGAGGCCGACGAGCCGCACCTCGTCCTTGAACAGGTAGCGGAGGGGCTCGATCAGCTGGAACTGGAGATCGGCCGGCAGCCCGCCGACGTTGTGATGGGTCTTGATCTTCTGCGCGGTCTTCGTCTCGGGCGTGGTCGACTCGATGACGTCGGGGTAGAGCGTCCCCTGGGTCAGGAAGTCGATCCCGCCGGCGTCGCTCTTGATCTTGGCCGCCTCTTCCTCGAACACCCTGATGAACTCGTCGCCGATGATCCGTCGCTTCTCCTCGGGATCCGTCACGCCGGCCAGCCGGGCGAGGAACCGCTCCCGGGCATCGACCATCACCAACCGCATGCCCAGGTTGGCCTCGAACGTCGCCCGCAGCAGCTCCGATTCCTTCTTGCGCATGAGGCCGTGGTCGACATAGATGCAGGTCAGCCGATCGCCGACCGCGCGGTGCACGAGCGCCGCCGCGACCGCGGAATCGACCCCGCCGGAGAGGGCGCAGATCACCTTGCCGTCCGACCCCGTGGCCCGGGCGTGGGTATCGACCCGTTGCCGGATCTCCGCGACCGTGGACTCGACGAAGTTGGCGGGCGTCCAGTTGGGCTCGATGCCGGCGATGCCGGTGACGAAGTTGCGCAGCACCGTGCGGCCCCGCGGCGTGTGCACGACCTCGGGATGGAACTGGATCCCGTACAGGTTGCGCTCCGGGGCGTCGAGGCCGGCGAACGGGGTGGACTCGGTCTGGGCCGTCGAGTGGAAGCCCTCGGGCAAGCGGGTGATCGAGTCGCCGTGGCTCATCCACACGGGCTGCTCGCGGTCGATGCCGCCGAACAGCGCGTCGTCGCGGGTGATCTGGACGGTCGCGGGTCCGTACTCGCGCCTGGTGGTCGGCGTCACGTCCCCGCCCAGCTCGAGCGCCATCAGCTGAGCGCCGTAGCAGATGCCGAGCACCGGCAGGCGCCCGCTCCAGATCGACGCGTCGGCCTTGGGCGCGTCGGTGTCGTACACGGACATCGGGCCGCCGGAGAGGATGACCGCACGGACGCCGCGCCGCTCCAGCTCGGCCATCGTCGTGTCGTGGGGCAACAGCTCGGAGTAGACGTTGAGCTCGCGGACGCGGCGCGCGATCAGCTGCGCGAACTGGCTGCCGAAGTCCAGGACGGCGACCGTGGCCGGCCCGGCCGCACTGGGCGTGATCGGAGGGCGATCCTGTGGGGTGCGCTCGGGGGCGGGCGCGTCCAGCGCGACCTCGAGGTACGCCTCGACCTCGGCGTCGTCGGGGGCGAGGACCCGGTGGCCCGCGTTCGCGGCCTCGCCGTGGACCGTCTTGCCGCGCTGCCGATTCTGGTCCGCCTCCGAACCGGCCGCGGGCTGCTGCTCCTCCGTCGTCTCGGTCAACGACCCCTCCGTGTACGACCCGCCTTCGTGGCCATGAGTCTATCCGGCCGGGGGCCACCCCAGGCACCCGGCGCTCACGAAAAAGCGACCGGCCGCCCCGAGGTTGGGAGAGGGTGACCGGTCGCGTGCGTTGGAGGAGGCTCGTATTCGGTTGTTCTTCGGTTGTTCTTCGCTTGTTCTTCAGTTGTTCGGGCGCTGACGCCACGATGCGCGCTGGCCGCGAGCGGCCACATCGACGCCGGTGGCGAATCGGGCCGGACACATGACGTAGGGGTACGCTGCGACACATGGCCGATCGGCGCTTTCCCATCCGGATCGGGGCGCGCTCCGCGCTCGCGCTGCGGATCGTCTTCGGCGCGACCCCCGAGACGTCCTGGGCGGCCGTGGACGAGGACACGGTGTCGGCTCGCTTCGGCCGCTTCTCGTTCTCGACGCCGCTGTCGAACGTGGCGCGCTACCGCATCGAGGGGCCCTGGGCGTGGATCACGGCGATCGGCGTGCGGCGGAGCATCCGCGGCGGCGACGTCTCGTTCGCGGGCAGTCCCCGCGGCGGCGTCCGCCTCGACGTGCGCGAGCCGGTGAAGTGGACGCTCTGGCACGTCCCGGCGTTCTACGTCGGGACGGAGGACCTCGAGGGCTTCGCGGCGGCCCTCTCGGCACACGGCATCCCCGGCGAGGACGCCCGACGCGGCTAGCGGACCGGCCTCAACCTGCGCCCAGCTCGACCTTCCGGCCGCGGTACGACCCGGTCACCGAGTCCTGGCCGCTGGGCCGCATCCGGTAGCGCAGCGCCCCGTCGGGGAGCGTCACGTCCATGGTCACGGCGCCACTGTCGGCGATCAGTCCGGTGCCGGTCAGCGGCAGGCCGTCGGTGAACTCGCAGCCGGCGAAGTCGAGCGCGGTCCCGGCCTTGACCGGCCGGTACGTCAGCACCCCGCCGAAGTCGCAACCGCCGGGGATCGGCTCGTCGTCCAGCCGCGACCAGTAGTCGTCGGTGTTCTGGACCTGATCGGCGATCGAGCGCATCAGCGCAAGGGCGCCGGGATATGCCCCGGCGTCGGCCCTGGCGAGCGGGACATACGGGTCCGCGACGTCGCCCTTGCAGATCGTGATCCGGTCGGCGGGCTTGATGCCCTGGGTCATGTAGCGCGCGACGACCTTGTCCGGGCATGCGAGGCCCCACCCGAAGATCACGTGCGGGCCACCGGTCTCGATGATCACGTGCACGTCGGACAGGCGGTTGGCGAGGCGGATCGCATTCGCGACGGGCGTGATCGGGTCGGCGGTCGCGACCATGATCAGCGTCGGGTACGGTGCGGCGACGATCGGCGCCGGCCGGGGATCGGCCGCAGGACGGTTGGGCCAGTAGAGGCAGGGCATGTCGCCGTAGTACAGGGCACCCAGGCGCGTCTCGGGGACGCCGAGCGTCCGCGCGTCGTCGAGGTAGTCCGACAGGCGTGCCGCGTCGTCAGGCGCGTCGGCGTTGTAGACATAGTCCTGGCACTCGACGGCGTAGTAGAGCGCGTCCGAGTAGCTCTCGTCGGGCTCGACCGCCAGCGTGTCGGGGTTGAGGGCGATCGCGGTGTAGGCCAGGTGCGCGAGGGGGATGAGGTTGTCGCGTGACGCGGCCGCGAGAGCCCGCTGGAGGATCTGCCGGTCGCCCGGCGAGTACAGGTAGGAGACGGCGGCGTTCTCGAGGTCGGTCATCGCGAGCGTCCGACGCTCGGTCGTCCCGTCGCCCTTGGGGAAGTCGATCTCGGCGGGAGCGGCCGTCAGCCGGGCGGCCAGCTCGTCGTACGCCGCGACCGGATCCTTGCCGCCGTAGTCGGCCGCGCACTTCGGGTCCGTCGCGCAGTCGTTGAGGGTCGCGACCAGCACGTCGTCGAACGAGTGCGAGGCCTCCGCGTAGTAGGTGGCGCCGTCGAGCGTCAGGTCCACCGGGCCGTCGAGATAGAGCGCCTTGATGTGCTCGGGGTACTTCGTCGCGTACGTCTGCACGTACTGCGTCCCGTAGCTCTCGCCGTAGAGGTCCATCGTGTCGATGCCGAGGTACTGGCGGATCGCCTCGAGGTCCTCGATCGCCTGCTCGGTGGAGTACAGCGGCAGGTCGGCCTCGGGCACGCCCGCTTCGGTGAGGCAGGCGTCGACGTAGGCATCCGCTGCCGCGCCCGCCGCGGTTCCCTGGGCCGGGTCCTGCGGTCGTGCGTCGCTGTCGTAGTACGTGGCCGTCGCGTCCGGACACTGGAAGGGTCGCGAGAGCCCGATGCCGCGCTGGTCGATGAACACGATGTCCATGTGCTCGGCGACGCTCGCCGGGTAGTAGTCGCTGTAGCTGTCGGCGACCGAGATCCCGCTCGAGCCGGGACCGCCGGTGATGACGACGTAGGTGCCGACCCGCTTCCCGCTGGCGCGCTGGATCGCGAACGTGACGTCCCAGGTCGGGCTGCCCGCGGTGTTGTGATCGCTGGGCACGGCGAGCGTGACGCACTCGAACCGGCTCTCCGGACACGCCTCCTTCTTGACGAACGACCAGCCGGCGGCGCCCGGCGACGCGGAGGGCTCGGGTGATGGGGCGATCGACGGCGATGCGACGGGGGACGGCTCGCTCGACGGTGACGGCGCCGGCGACGAGCTGGCGGGTGCGGGAGACGCCGATGGGGCCGGGCTCGGCGACGGCGAGGCCGGCGAGGCCGCAGCCGCGGGGGGCATCGTCCAGGTCGGCGGAATGGTGGATCCGCAGGCCGCGACGACGAGGCCGAAGCCGGCCGCCGTCACCGTCGATGCGATCGCGCGGCGCAGACCGGACCGCGCGGTCGTGCGCGGACGAGCGAGGATCCGCGGGGTCAGGGACATGTGCCGGGCAGCGCCGCTAGCGTCCGCGCTGCTGCCAGGACTTGCCCTCGGTCGCGACCGCCGGGGCGTACACGATCTCGACGTCGTGCATGTCCGCGATCGTCCGCGCGCCGAGCGCCGCCATCGACTGGCGCAGGGCGCCGAACAGGTTCTGGGTGCCGTCCGTGACGTGCGAAGGGCCGTTCAGGATCTGGTCGAGCGACCCGACCGTCCCGACCTTGATCCGGGTGCCCCGCGGCAGGACGGGCGACGGGGCCGCCATGCCCCAGTTCGTCCCGCGCCCCGGCGCCTCGGCCGCGCGGGCGAGCGGCGAGCCCAGCATCACGATGTCCGCGCCCGCTGCGAAGGCCTTGGCGAGGTCGCCACCGCGCTTCATGCCGCCGTCGGCGACGACCGGCACGTAGGTGCCCGTCTCGGCGTGGTACTGGTCGCGCGCCGCGGCGACGTCGGCGACCGCCGTGACCTGGGGGATGCCGATGCCCAGCACCTCGCGCGTCGTGCACGCGGCGCCTGGCCCGACGCCGACGAAGATCGCCGCCGCGCCCTGCTCCATCAGCAGGTAGGCGGCCTGCGCGTTGGTGGTGTTGCCAACGGCGACCGGGATCGGCATGAACCGCGTGAAGTCCTCGAGCGCGAGCGGCTCGTAGCCCGTCGCGAGGTGCCGCGCCGAGGAGACCTGCGACTGGACGAGAAACAGGTCGGCGCCATGCTCGGCGCAGAACGGCCCGAACCGGCGGGCGACGCCCGGCGTCGCCGAGACCGCCGCCTTCGACCCGGCGGCGTGCAGCTCGTCGATGCGGCGCGCGATCAGCTCCTCGCGGATCGGCGGGGCGTACGCCTCCGCGAGCACGTCGTGGACGGCGTCGTCGGGGGCCGTCGCGATCCGCTCGAGAACCTCGGAGGGGTCGTCGTAGCGCGTCTGGACGCCCTCGAGGTTGAGCACGGCGAGCCCGCCGAGGCGGGCCAGCTCGCCCGACAGCTTCACATCGACGACCGCGTCCATGGCCGCGGCGAGGACGGGAACGCCGAGCTCGATGCCGCAGAACGTCTGGGCCAGGACGACGTCGGCCGGGTCGATCGTGTCGGTGCCGGGGGCCAGCGAGACGTCCTCGAACCCGTAGGTCTGGCGGATCGTGTCGAGCTTGGAGCGGAAGATGCGCCGGTTCGCCAGTGTGTCGGTCAAGGCGTCGTCCTCTCGCGCATCGGGGGTGCCACCCGGTGCCGGACAGTCTAGCGGGAGCGGCCCGCGGGAGGATAATCGCCGCCCGACGCGACGAACGGGCGCGCCGAGCCAGTCGAGGACAGTGCGATGGCCAAGGGCAAGGCGAAGGCCGACACCGGCGAGGGGGCGGTCGCGGACCCGACGGCGGACAGCTACGGCCATCCTTCGGCGCCCGCGGCTCAGCCGCTGTCAGCGAAGGCCTACGAGCGCGAGCTCGCCCGCCTCCAGCTCGAGCTGTCGAAGCTCCAGGAGTGGGTGCATGCCCGGGGGCTCAAGGTGGTCGTGCTGTTCGAGGGCCGCGACGCCGCCGGCAAGGGCGGTGCGATCAAGACGCTGACCCTGGCGCTGAACCCGCGGATCGCGCGGGTCGTCGCCTTGCCCGCTCCGACCGAGCGCGAGCGCACCCAGTGGTATTTCCAGCGCTACGCGGCCCACCTGCCGGCGGCGGGCGAGATGGTCCTGTTCGACCGCAGTTGGTACAACCGCGCCGGGGTCGAGCGGGTGATGGGCTTCGCGACGGCGGACGAGATCGAGGAGTTCTTCCGCTCCTGCCCCGAGTTCGAGCGGATGCTCGTCCGGTCCGGGATCGTGCTCATCAAGTACTGGTTCTCGGTGAGCGACGCCGAGCAGGAGCGTCGGTTCGAGGCCCGCATCAAGGACCCGACGAAGCGCTGGAAGCTCTCGCCCATGGACCTGCAGTCGCGCGCCCGGTGGGTCGAGTACTCGATCGCCAAGGACGAGATGTTCCGCCACACGGACATCAAGCAGGCGCCGTGGTGGGTGGTCAACGCCGACGACAAGCGCCGGGCGAGGCTGAACATGATCGACCACCTGTTGTCGCAGGTGCCCTACCAGGACCTCACCCCGGAGCAGATCGTGCTCCCGCCGCGTGAACCCGACCGGGGCTACGTTCGTCCGCCCCTCGACGAGCAGTCGTTCGTGCCCGAGCGCTACTGACCGAGCGGTCGCCGGGCCAGGCGGCGGCCGTCGCCGTCGAGTTCGAACCAGCGCGCCAGCCCCGGCTCGAGCAGCAGGTCGCGGATCCGCCGCACCGACTCGGCGTAGGACGGCCAGATCGCGAGCGCCGGCGCCTCGGCCGCCGGCACCCAGCGCAGCCCATCGTGCTCGCGCGACAGCCGGGCAATGGCGTCGGGCCGGATCCGGGCGGCGAAGATGGCGCTCACGACCATGCCGTCGACGCCCTCGTCGAAGAACGGCGCCACCTGGTCGAGGTCGTACCAGGCCTCGACGTCCGCGCCCCGGAGGCCGGTCTCCTCCTCCACCTCGCGGATCGCCGCCATCGGGACGCGCTCGCCGGGCTCGACGCCCCCGGTCACGCACTGCCACAGACCCGGGAAGATCCGCGAGGCAGACCGCCGGATCAGCAGGATCTCGAGGCGATCGGCGTCGAGCCGGGTGTCGGCGGCGCCGGCGGCCGGGGCGACCCGGAACAGCCAGCACTCGATCAGGTCGGGGCGGAGGCTCATGCCGCTAGGCCCCGCATCGAGGCGGTGACAGCCAGCACCACCAAGCGGTACCGAGGTCCTATCGCGAGCCGCGACGCGGCGACAGCCGCGTCCCAGGCGCCCGGCCGTTGCCGACCGCCCGATCGTGCACCGTTGAGCACGAATTGGCCGGTGTCAGTGCGCCACGATATCGCGATCGAGGTCGGATCAGGCCGGTTTGGTTCGGTCATTGGCAGTGGCGCGATCACACCTGAATGGGGACTATGGCTCCCGTACGAGTCACGGTACATTTAGCGGGTTTCAACCGGTACTTATGGCGCACCTCCCCTGATGCACTCATCCCTTCCTTCCCCGGTTCGGCGTGCCGTGTCGGCCGGCGCCGCGATCCTCCTCGCCGCGACATCGGTCATCGCGGCTCCCGTCGCGCGCATCGTGCCGCCGGCCACGGCACAGGCCGCGGGCAGCTTCGCCGATTCCCACTTCACGGAAGACCAGGTCTTCACCGGCCTCACGTGGCCCACCACGGTCCGATTTGCGTCGGACGGAACGGCCTTCGTCGCCGAGAAGCGGGGGGTCATCTGGGAGTACGACACCCTCAGCACGCCGAACGCCAACCGAGTCAAGGTGCTTGACATCCAGACCGAGGTCTACGACTTCTGGGATCGCGGCCTGTTGAGCATCGCCCTCGACCCGGACTTCCTCAACGGGCGCAACTACATCTACGTCTATTACGACTACAACGCCCCGCCCGGCCAGACGGCTCCCTATTGGGCGGAGCCCTGTCCGAACCCCCCGGGCGCCACCACCGACGGCTGCGTCGTGACCAGCAAGGTCGACCGGTACACGGTCAACCTGAACACCTACGCGGCCAGCAATCGCGTCAACCTGATCGGTGATGGCCCTGGCGGAACCGGCAGCGAGTGGTGCCAGCAGTTTCCGAGCCACGCGGGCGGGGCGCTCGCCTTCGACAGCGACGGGATGCTGCTGGTCAGCGGCGGCGACGGTGCCAGCTTCGGGGGGATGGACTGGGGCCAGCTCGGAGGCTCCTCGGGCTCCCCGACCCCGAAGAACCCGTGCGGCGACCCGGTGCCTGGGTTCGTGGTGGCGACGGCCCAGGGTGGGATGCTCCGCTCGCAGGACGTTCGCACGCAGGCGGACCCGACCGGGCTCGACGGGACGATCGCCCGGATCGACCCTGACACCGGCAACGCCCCGAACGACAACCCGCTCAAGGACTTCGGGGGCGCCGATCAGAACACCAAGCGCATCGTCGCCACCGGGTTTCGCAATCCGTTCCGGATGACCTTCCGGCCAGGGCACGATGACCTGTATGTCGGCGACGTCGGCAACGAGACCTGGGAAGAGGTCGATCGCTGGACGATGTCGGGCAGCACGCCGACCAACATCCCGAACTATGGCTGGCCCTGCTACGAGGGCAACAACCATCAGGCCGCGTTCGAGAACCTCGGCACCAACATGTGCGACGACCTGTACGACGATGGGCAGAATGCGCCCCTCTACACGTACACGCACGAGGGCAGCCTGACCCCCAAGGGTCCCTGCTTCCCCGGGGCCGCCGACCAGACGTCGTCCATTACGGGCCTCGCGTTCTACGAAGGGGCCACCGGCAGCTCAGTGGACTACCCGAACAAGTACACCGGTGCCCTGTTCTTCGTCGACTACTCGCGCGACTGCCTCGGGGCGATCCTGCCCCAGGGCAACGGCATCCCCGACAGCTCCAAGGTCGAGCAGATCGCCAGCGGGATCGCCAACCCCGTGGACCTCGTGACCGGGCCCGGCGGCGACCTCTACTACGTCGACCACAACGGCGGACGGGTGGTCCGCGTGAAGTACGTCAGCTCGCCGATTGCGCGGGCGACCGCCGAGCCCGAGGGCGGCGTGGCACCGATCACCATCCACCTCGATGGGTCGACGTCGAGTGAGCCCGATCCCGACTTCGCCATCGACGACTGGGACTGGGACTTCTTCAACGACGGCAGCTACGACGCCTCCGGCGAGGAGGTCGACTGGCAGATCGACACGGAAGGCGAGTACCAGGTCAAGCTGCGCGTCCACAGCACGAGCGGCCTCACCGACACGGTCACGCTGACCGTCGACACGTCCAACGCGGCGCCCGTCCCCGTGATCAACGCGCCCGCGGACTGTGACGCTCCAGGCTGCTGGTCGGTCGGCACGGACATCAGCGTCAGCGGCGTTGCCAGCGACGCCGAGGACGGCAACCTCAGCGCGAGCCACTTCGATTGGTCGGTGATCCTCCACCACTGCCCGGCTGGCTGCCACACGCACACGATCCTGACCAAGTCGAACACGAAAAGCTTCAGCTTCGATGCGCCCGACCACGAGTACCCCTCGTACCTCGAGATCCGCCTCACGGCGACCGACGACGACGACATCTCGAGCTCCACCTCCGTCGAGCTCCAACCGAGGACGTCGACCGTCCAGCTCGCCTCGTCGCCCAGCGGCGTGCCGCTCTCGGCCGGCAACGAGACCGAGCCGGCGCCCTGGACGGCCACGTTCATCCGGAAGGGCTCGGCGACCATCAGCGGCCCGTTGACCCGGACGATCAACGGCAAGCGCTACCGGTTCAGCACCTGGAACGACTCGCACACCCGCGTGCGCAACATCACCGTGAGCTCGAGCAAGAACCTGACGGCGACCTACGTCCCCGACGCGCCCGACAGCTGCGCGGGCGCGACCACGACCTCGCCCAACGACACGTGGCTGCACGATCGCCAGAGCGGCAACTCGGACAAGGACTGGTTCCGCTTCCGCCTGGCGAGCAAGCGCGACGTCGTGATCAAGCTCAAGGACCTGCCCGTCAACGGGACGCTGCGGCTGTACAAGAGCTGCGGCAACCAGGTCGAGGAGTCCAGCAAGCCGGGCACCAGGTCCGAGAAGATCAGCCGCACGATCGCAAAGGGCACCTGGTACGTGCGCGTGTCCTCGCCGGGCAACGGCTGGAGCTCGAAGCAGTACGCGCTCCGGTTCAAGACGGACTGACGTCCCGCGTCAGCCGGGGAGCAGCTGGCGCAGCGCGAACAGGACGTTGGCCGGCCGTTCGGCGAGCCGGCGCATGTACCACGGGTACCAGGCCGCGCCGTATGCGATGAGCACCTGCACCCGGTAGCCCGCGCGGGCCAGCCGCTGCTGCTCCTTGGCGCGGATGCCGTACAGCATCACGACCTCGAACCCGTCCTTGGGGATGCCCGCCGCGCCCGCGTGGGTCGCGATCTGCTCGATCAGCTCGACGTCGTGGGTGCCGAGGCCGAGCCGGATGTCCCTCGCCCGGCTCTCCCGCACGAGCGTGACGGCCAGCGCGAGGTAGTTGGCGTCGACCTCCTTGCGCGACCGGAAGGCCACCGCCGCCGGCTCGTCATAGGCGCCCTTCACCAGGCGGACGCCCGGGCCGAGCGGCAGCAGTCGCTCGACGTCCTTCGCGCTGCGCCGCAAATATGCTTGGAGGCAGATCCCCGTCCGCGCGTGCGTCGAGCGAAGGCGCTGATAGAGGTCGATGGTCCGATCGACGTAGCTGCTGTCTTCCATGTCGATCCACAGGTACGACCCATGCGCCTCCGCGGCCGCCGACAGCGTCCGCAGATGGCCGAGGCACATGTCCTCGTCGATGTCGAGGCCCAGCTGGGTGGGCTTCACGCTGATCTCGCCGTCGACGCCCGCCTCCTTGATCCGGGCTAGCAGCTCGAGGTAGTGGTCGGCGACATCCTGGGCCTGGGACGCCTCGGTGATGCCCTCGCCCAGCTTGGTGTACATGCTCCGGATTCCGAAGGTCGTAAGGCCGGGCACCACGCCCAGCGCGTCGTCGATGGTGTCGCCGGGCATGAACTTGCGCACGGCCTTCTGCATGAACGGCAGCTGCGGGAGCCGCTCGCGCAGCCACGTGTTGCGCGCGAACCACAGGAAGACCTTGCGCATCAGCTGGTTCATCGGGGCCTCACAGGCGTTCGAAGCGCTCGACGGGGAGGACGAACACGGTGGCACCGCCCACCTCGACCTCGAGCGGATAGGGCATGAAGAACTCGCCCGGTTCCATGATCGGCGGCATCGGGTTCACCACCTGGGTCCGCGCGTTGCAGTTCTCGCGGACGATCGTGATCACCTCGTCGACCTGGGCGTCCTCGACGCCGACGATCACGGTCGCGTTGGACTGCTTGAGGAAGCCGCCCGACGAATGGAGCCGGGTCGCACGGTACTCGCGCTCGAGCAGGGCGTCGACGAGCACGCCGGCGTCCTCGTTGTGCACGATGGCCACGACCAGTTTCATCGCGGCGAGGATAGCCGACCGCGCCTCGGCCGACGGGGCCGCGGGCGCCGACGAGGGGTGTACGATGCCGGGCCGAATGCTATTGACGCGGAGGCTGTCGTGACCGAACCCGCCGGGGGCGCCAACGGGCCGCTCACCGTCCTCTCAGCGGGCGCGGCGGCGCTCGCACGGTCGAGCGACCTGGACGGTGCGATCTCCGTCATCGTCGAGGCCGGCGCGGCGGCCACGGGCGCGGCGATCGCCGCCCTGTTCAGCACGGACCCCGATCGGGCGCGCCTGGAGCTGCTGGTCACGCTCGGGATGAGCGACGAGCAGGGCGCGGGGTTCGAGTCCATGGTCGCCGAGGACCCGTCGCACCCGATCCACCGCGCGGCGCTGGACCGGACCGGGACGCTCGCTCGCCAGTGGATTGCCGCGGACGGGTCGTCGATGACGTTCGCGGACCTGCCGATGGTCGTCGCAGGTGGCGGCGTCGAGGCCTGCGTGGGCGTGCTGTCGTTCGGCTGGGAGGGCGACCACGAGGTCGGCACGTCCGAGGAGGTGCTGCTGGTCGCGGTCGCCGACCTCGCCGCGGCGGCGATCGCGTCGTTCCGTACCTCGGCGCTGGCGACCGAGCGGGCCGAGTGGTTCGAGCGCATCGCCCATACCGACCCGCTGACCGGGCTGTCCAACGCTCGCACGCTGAGCCGCGTCCTCGAGCTCGAGGTCGCCCGCGCCCAGCGGCAGGGCAGCGAGGTCTCGGTCGCGATGTTCGACGTCGACGGCTTCACGTCGCTCAACGAGGCCTCCGGGTCCCGGGCCGGCGACCAGGTCCTCCGCCAGGTGGCCGCGGTGCTCGCCGAGACCGTCAGGCTCGTCGACACGGTCGCGCGCACCGGCGGCGACGAGTTCGTCGTGATTGCGCCGGGATCCGCCGGCGTCACCGTCGCCCGCCGGGTGCTCGACGGGATCGCCGGGCTCGAGGCGATCGAAGGTCACCCCGTGAGCGTGAGTGCCGGCATCGCGCGCTTTCCCCAGGACGGGGCGGACGGGGCGTCGCTGCTCGAGGCCGCCCGGGCGGCACTCGAGCGTTCGGGCGGTGGGGCGTCGATCTCGGAGGCGGTCGGCGAACCGAGCGCCTGAGCGGGGCTAGCCCGCGGCCGGGTCGCGGGTCACGCCGCTGGCCACCACCGGGCCCATCGGCGCCTGGTTGCCCGCGTTCGGCTCCAGCGTCAGCGCGATCACGGCGCCCGGCGTGGCATCGGGCGCCTGGGCCGTCGCGACGGCGACCCCGTCCGGTCCGACCGTAAAGTCGCCGATCGCCACGGGTGCGTTGTCGCCCTCGATCGACCACGCGGTATAGACCTGCGCCCCGGTCGTCGGCGCGAGCCCGCGCACGGCCAGCTTCGTCGTCCCGTCCTGGCCGACCACGGAGAAGCCCGAGACGGAGCCGTCCTCCGCGGTGAGGAACGCGGTCACGCTCCCTGGCTGGGCGGCGAGGGCGAGGGCCTGGTCGACGCCGGTGCGGTAGGCCTGGGCGGTATCCAGCTGCCCGCGCAGGGCGATGTTCCAGCCGCCGAGCGCGACGGCGGCGATCACGGCCGCGGCCGCGAGCAACCAGCCGAGGCGCGATCCCCGGCGCGCCCGAGCCTTATCGAGGCTCACGATGTTCGCGGCGGCTGCCGACGCCGGGTGCCGGCCCTCCGCCAGGTCCGCCGCGGCGGCCGCCATCAGCCGCGGCTTGAGGGTCGCCGGCGGCTCGGCGGGTTCCGTTGTCTCCAGCAGGGCGGTGGCGGCCTCGCCCAACTCCGCCAGCTCCGCGTGCGCATCCGCGCAGCCCGCGAGGTGGTCACGAACCGCGTGCATCTCGCCCGCATCCAGCGCGCCGGTGACGAACAGGGGCGCTAGATCGCGGACCTCGTCGCAGGTCAGGTTCGGATGGTCCGTCATGGCGGACCCTCCGCGTGCTCGAGGGGTCCGGCGCCAAGCTCGCGCCGGAGCGCCACGAGGGCGAGCCGGACGCGGCTCTTCACCGTGCCCAGCGGCACGCCGAGGCGATCGGCGATCTCCGTCTGGGACAGGCCCGCCCAATAGGCGAGCTCGAGGGCCTCGCGCTGGGCGTCGGGCAGCGTGGAGACGGCGGCGTTGACCTGCTCGCGGTCGATCCCCGCGGATACCTCGCCCCACACGTCGGGCATCGTCAGCGGCGCGGGCGTGGCCTTGCCGTCCTCTTCGGCCGGCAGCTCGGTCGTCGGACGACGGCGGCGCACGGCGTCGATCGCCCGGTGATGGACGATGGAGAGGAGCCAGGTCTTCACGCTGCCGCGGCCCGGGACGTACCGGTCCGCGCCGCGCCACGCGCCCAGAAACGCCTCCTGGACGACGTCCTCGGCGAGGGCGTCGTCGGCGGTGATGCGGCGTGCGATTCCGTAGGCCATCGTCTTGTATCGCTCATAGAGCGCATCGAGCGCCTCGAGGCGACCGGCGGCCAACCCGGCCAGGAGCTGCTCGTCGGTCGGACCCGTCGGGAGCTCCGGCACGGTCGCCGGTTCGAGGCGAGCGTCGCTCATCGTGGCATGCGTGACTCGGAGCCGATCGGTTCACCAAGGCACGGCAGCCGACCCGCCAGCCGCCCGACGGCCTGCACGGCTGCAGCCAGCACGGCATCGGCGGCGAGCGTCGCGTCCACGATCGCGTAGCGCCCAGGCTCGTCCGCCGCGAACGCGAGGAACGCCGCCCGCACGCGCTCGTGGTAGGCGAGGTCGTGGTAGGCCTCGAAGCGCGTCACCTCGGCCGACTTCCGGCCCAGGCCGGCCTCGACGGGGAGGTCGAGGAGAATCGTCAGGTCGGGGACCAGGCCGCCGGTCGCGAACCGCTGGACGGACCGGAGCTCGTCCATCGGCACCCCTGAACCGGCTCCCT
>DATDJA010000548.1:0-5342 GCA_036520795.1 Candidatus Limnocylindrales bacterium | reverse complement strand
CCTCTGGTCGTGACGATGGGCGAGCCCGAGCCTCCGACCTGAGGTATCAGCTGAGGCGTGTCGCCGCCACCCGCTCCGCCTCGCGCAGCGCGCTCGGCGAGCCCGTCACGCCGGCGAGGAACTCGTCGCGCTCGAGGGCCCACAACGAGCCGTCGCTGGCCGCCGTGACAGTGGCCGTCCGGGGGACGTCGCGGAGCAGCGCGATCTCGCCGAACGCGTCACCCGGCCCGAGGCTGGGTCGGAACTCGCCGGCGACCGTCACGTCGAACGCGCCCCGTTCGACGAGATACCAGCGGTCGCCGACATCTCCCTCCCGGATCACGACCGACCCGGTCACGACGGGCACGCGGACGAGGTGGCGGGCCAGCGTCTCGATGGTCGCGGGTCCGAGCGGGGCGAGCATCGGCACCTGGCGCAGCGCACGCAGCTCCGCCTCGGGCAGCTTCACGCGCGCGTCGATGCTGGCGAACCGCCCGACGGCCAGCAGCGCGAGCAGCGGCAGGAGCAGCCCGATCGCGATCGCCGTGCCCTGGAGGCCGAACACCAACGTGAGTGGCGGCACGATCACCGAACCGACGGCCTCGCCGACGAGGAGCAGTCCTTCCAGCACGCCGAAGACGCGGGAGCGCACGGCGTCCGGCGTGATGCGCTGGAGCAGGGTCTGGCCCGCGGTATCGATGATCGCGAAGCCGATCCCGGAGACCACCACCAGGAGCGCCGCGGTCCGGGCGGCGGGGTCGACGCCCAGCAGTGCGATCGGCAGGCCGATGACCACGGCCGCGACGCCCAGCCACGGCGCGAGGCGCCGCCGCCCGACGAGGGCGAAGGCTGCCGCGCCACCGATGATCCCGCCCAGGCCAACCGCGCCGACGAGCGCGGCGGCGCCCGACTCGCCGATGCCAAGGAGCTCGATGGCGAGCAGCACCAGCAGGATCTCGAGACCACCGTAGATCACGTACTCGCCGGTCAGCAGGGCGTTGACGACGAGCAGGTCCCGGTCCCGGGCAACCTCGCGCAGCCCGGCGGCGATCGAGCGCAGGCCACCGTCCGCCGGTGCACCGGCGTCGTCGGGGGACGCCAGTGGCGCCTCCACCGGCCCGCGGAGCCCGATCAGGAGGACGGCAGCGGCCGCGAGCACGCCCGCGGCGGCGAGGAACGTGACCTCCGCGTCGGCCACCGCGAGCAGGACGGCCGCCCCGATCGGCCCGAGGAAGCCGCCGATGCCGATGAAGATCGTCGACCAGGCGTTGGCCGCGGTGAGCTCCTCCGGGCTTCGGGAGAGCTCGGGGAGGAGCGACGCCAGGATCGGCCGGGTCTGGGTCAGCGAGATCGAGGCGACCGCCGACACGAGATAGACGACCAGGGGCGGGGCGCCGACCAGGATGGCGACACCGGTTGCAGCGAGCAGGAAGGCCTGGGCGAGGAACCAGCCGAGCAGCACGGTCGCGCGCGGGAAACGGTCGCCGATGTTCGCGAGCAGCGGGGCGGCCACGGCACTGGGAATGAGCTGCAGGATGGCCACCAGGCCGACCGACGCGGGCCCTGTCGCCCCGTAGGCGTACACCAGGATCGTCGTCCAGCTGGCCATCTCGACGGTGTTGAACGCGAGGTAGGCGACCATCGCGCGCCGGATGGTGCCGTTGCGCATCGCGAACGCCGAGACCCGGATCGAGCGCAGGACGGGGGCCAGGAGGTCGCGCATGCCCCCAGCATCGGGCGTGTCGCGGGGCTCCTGCAGCCGATTCGTGTCGGAGGCTCGATCAGGGAGGCGCGGATACGCGGCCCGGGCCGTCGCCGCAGCGTTACAGTGGACCGCCTGCGGCAGCCCGGGTCCGAGCCGGCCCGCAGCGCCGGTAGCCGGGAGTGGCCACGACGCCGATGACTGAACCGCAACAGGACCGCGTTTCCGGTCCCCTCACACCGATCGTCCCCGAGTGGCTTGCGAACCTGGCCGCCCTCGGCTGGCGCGTGTTCGTCATCGTCGCCCTCGTTGTCGCCCTGTGGCTGCTCGCCTCGGAGCTGTGGACCGTGACCGCGTCGATCACCGTCGCGGTCGTGATCGCCGCCACGTTCGCCCCGATCGTCGTGCGCCTCCGCGGCCGAGGCCGGTCGAGGGCCGCAGCCGCGGCGATCGTGTGGGTCGTTGCGCTCGTCGTCCTCCTGCTCGTCGGCGTGGTGCTCGGACTGGCCCTCATCCCCTACATCGCCGACATCCTGCGCGAGGTCGAAGCGAGCATCACCCGGCTGCAGGCAGACCTGGCCGCGACGAACATCCCGCCGGAGGTTGTCACGGTTCTGCGAGACCTCATCTCCGCGGTGCGCGGCGGGAGCGGGGACATCATGTCGGCGCTCGGGGCGCAGGTCGCGAGCGCGGTCACGATCATGGTGCTCGCGGTATTCCTGATCTTCTTCTTCCTCAAGGACGGCGACAAGGCGTGGGTCTGGATCTTCCAGGCCGCGAGCGACCAGAAGCGCGAGCGCATCACCGACGCCGGCGACGATGCCCTGTGGCGCGTCGGAGGCTACCTGCGCGGCACCACGATCCTGTCCGCGATCATCGCGATCACCGACTACGTGTTCATGCTCGTGTTGGGTGTCCCGCTCGCCGCGCCACTCACCCTCCTCGTCTTCCTGAGCGGCTACATCCCCTACTTCGGCGGGATCGTGACGACCGCGCTGATCCTGCTCGTCACCTATGCGTCACTCGGCGTGGGCCCCGTGATCGCGATGCTCGTGCTGATCGGCATCCGGAACGTCATCCTGGGCTACGGCATCCGGCCCGCCATCTACGGCCGCACGGTGAGCATCCATCCGGCGCTCGTGCTGGTCGCACTCCCGGCCGGCTTCGAGCTCGCGGGCGTCGTCGGCCTGTTTGCGGCGGTACCTGTGGCGGCGATCATCCTCGCCGTCGCCAACGCGACGGTCTCGATCCTCGACCCCGGGCCCCGCCCCGAGCTGCCCGCGCTCGTCCCGGGCTGGATCGACCGGGTGGCCCAGTGGAGCTGGCGGCTCCTCGTTGCCGCGGGCCTGGTAGGTCTGTTCGTGGGCATCTTCGTTGCCATGCCGCTGGTAGTGATCCCGGCGCTGCTGGCGACGATCCTCGCGGCGACGCTCGACCCGCTCGTGAGCGCCTTGAAGCAGCGGGGCTGGTCCCGGGGCAAGGCCGCCGCGGTCGCGACCGGCGGCGGGTTCCTCGCGGTCGTCGGCATCCTGGTCGTCGCGATGATCTCGCTCGTCGGCCAGGCCGGCGACATCCAGACGGCGACGGCGTCCGGTGCATCGTCCGCCGACGCCTCCACGGGCGGCCAGCTGGGCCTCCTGGCCGGGGCCGTCACGTCGGGTGGGGCGGACGCGGTGAGGGCGGTGGCCCAGACGGCATCCGCGATCGGCCAGATCGCCGTGATCGTGATCCTCAGCACGCTGCTCGCGTTCTACTTCCTCAAGGATGGCGTCGACCTGTGGGCGAAGATCCTCGGTCGCGTGCGTGCCGACGTCGCGCCCGAGGTCAACGCGGCAGCCACCCGGGCGTTCGACGTGCTCGGCGGCTACATGATCGGGACCGGGGCAATCTCCTTCGTTGGAGCGGCCAGCCAGTTCGTGATCATGGTGGTGCTCGGGCTCCCGCTGGCGCTGCCGGTGTTCGTCCTGTCATTCATCCTGTGCTTCATCCCCTACATCGGCGGCTTCATCTCGACCGGCATCGCATTCCTCATCACGATCTCGGTCGGCTCCCCGACCGACATCGCGATCATGGCCGTCTGGACCGTCGTGTTCAACATCGTCACCGGCAACATCGTCACGCCGCTGGTATACGGGCGGACGGTCCACCTGCACCCCGCCGTCGTGCTTGTCGCGATCCCGGCGGGGGCCGCGATCGCGGGCATCCTGGGCATGTTCATCGTCGTCCCGGCACTGGCCGTCGTCGCGGCGACCTGGCGGACGGTCCTCGCCGTCATCGGCACGCAGCGCAACGTCGCGGCGCACGTGGCTGCCCTGGCGGCCGAAGCGACACCCGCCGCGCCGGACGCCGTGCCGCCCGAGGCCGCCTCGCCGGAACCCGCCTAGGGAACCGTCGCGCGGATTCGCGCGTAGCATCGGGCAGTCGCCAGCACCCAACCTCGCCTCGAGCTCGACCGGAGAGACCATGCGCGCGTCCCGACTCGTCATCGCCGCCCTCATCGCCCTCGTCGGCCTGGTGTGGATCGGCCAGGGCATGGGGCTGATCGGCGGCTCAGCGATGAGCGGGAGCCTGTTCTGGGCGATCGTCGGCATCGTGCTGATCGTGGGAGCGGTGGTGATCGCCGCGCGCGAGGCACGGGCTCGACCGCGAGCCTGATCTCAGAGGAGCGCCGCACAGCGCTCCGCGATCGCGAGCATCATCCCGGTCTCGAACGCGTTGGCGAGCGTGCCCTCGTAGAACCGGTCGGCACGGACGAGCGCGGTGAGCAATCGGGCGATGTCGGCCGGGGAGGCCGTCGCGACGGCCCGCGGGTCGGTGGTCAGGGCCTGGCCGAGGTCGGTGACCGCCCAGGCGTTCCAGTCGAACCCCGGTACGACCCAGCTGTTCGCCCCGACCGCGTCCAGGAACGCCCTGGCGTCCGGTCCGAGCTCGACATAGGGCAGGTGCATGGTTCCGTCGGCGTCGGTCGGTACCTGCTCCCAGCGCCCGAACGAGAAGCCGGGTGCCGCGAGGACCGGCACGAACGCCGCGAGCGCGGCCAGCCTGGGACGATCGGCCGAGGGGTCCACGATCGCCATGCTAGCGGCGTCACCGGCACGCAGATGCAACCGCCTGACGGTCCAGCGTGTTGAAGGACTCGCGGTCGTTTGCAGGTGTCTGGAAAGATGGATCGATGAGCAATCCCGTGCCGGTGACCCAGTGACCCAACGCGGGATCGTCCTGTTCGCGCTGATGGCGGTGATCTGGGGTATTCCGTACCTGTTCATCCGCGTCGCGGTCGCCGAGATCACGCCGGCGACGCTCGTCTTCCTGCGGTGCGCCGTCGCGACCGCGATCCTGCTGCCGATCGCCCTGTTCAGGGTCGACCTGCGCGCCGTGCTGGTCCATTGGCGCTGGGTGGCCGCCTTCGCCGTCATCGAGATCGCGGTCCCGTGGGTCCTCCTCGGATCGGCCGAGCAGCACCTGTCGAGCTCGCTCACCGGGCTGCTGATCGCGACCACGCCCCTCATCGGAACCGTGTTTGCCGTGGTCACGGGAGGGACGGATCGTCTGGGGAGGACCGCGATCGTCGGCCTCCTGGTCGGCCTCGTCGGTGTCGTGGCCATCGTCGGTGGCGACTTCGCGACATCCGACGTCGTGTCGCTGGTCCAGGTGTTCCTGG
>DATDJA010000547.1:0-2440 GCA_036520795.1 Candidatus Limnocylindrales bacterium | reverse complement strand
GGTCGGGCAGCTCACGTTCGCGGAGCGTCGATCGCTGGTCAAACGCATGCTCCAGGTGGTGGCAGGGCGCGTGCCGGTGGTCGTCGGCGCCAGCGCAGACGACCCGGACGACGTGCGGGCGATGGCCGAGTTCGCGACCGGGCTCGGTGCGACCGGCGTCCTCGTCCAGGCGCCGGTCCGGCTGATGAACGACCCTGCGGCGACGCTCGACTACTTCAAGGCGGTCTGCGAGGCGCCGATCCCGATGCTGATGATCCAGGACCTCGAGTGGGGCGGACCCGGCCTGCCGATCCCGACCATCGTCCGCCTGTTCGACGAGATTGAGCCGTTCCGCTGCATCAAGGTCGAGACGGTTCCCGCCGGCAGCAAGTACACCGCGGTCCTCGAGGCCACCGGCGGGCGCCTCAACGTCTCGGGCGGCTGGGCGGTCCCGCAGCTGATCGAGGCGCTCGACCGGGGCATCCACGGGGTGATGCCGGGTGGCCTGCACTGGGTGCTGGTCGAGGTCGTGCGGCGCTACCGCAACGGGGATCGCGCGTCCGCGCGCGAGCTGTTCGCGCGACTGCTGCCGATCCTGGGCTGGCAGAACCAGCACATCGACATCTCGAACCAGTTCCTCAAGCTGCTGGCCGTCCGCCAGGGCATCTACGCTGGGGCACGGCTGCGCGCCCCCACGGTCGTGTTCGACCGGTACCACCGGCGGATCGCCGACGAGCTGATCGACGACGCGATCGCACTCCATCACGAGATCGGTTGGCAGCCCGCATGAAGGCGGTGCGCTGGCACGCCCGCGGTGACGTGCGCGTGGAGGACGTCCCCCGGCCCGTCCCCGGCCCGGACCAGGTCCTTATCCGGGTCGAGGCCGCCGGCATCTGCGGCACCGACGTCGAGGAGTTCCGCAACGGCCCGATCACCGTCCCGGTCGAGCCGCATCCCGTGAGCGGCCGCAGCGCGCCGGTCACGATCGGCCACGAGGTCGTCGGCATCGTCGCGCAGGCCGGCGAGGCCTCCTCGATCGCCGTCGGCACCAGGGTCGCCCCGTGGCCGATCACCCCCTGCCAGCAGTGCGCCGACTGCCTGGGCGGCCATACCAACCGCTGCCGCCGGATGGTGGCGCTCGGGATGAGCGAAGACGGCGGCATGGCCGACTACGTGCTGGCCGCCGCCAGCCGCTGCGTCGTGGTCGGCCCCGATGTCGCCCTCGAACGCGCGGTCCTCGTCGAGCCCTACGCCGTCGCCCTCCACGGGCTTCACCAGGTGGACGTGCGCGGCGCGCGGGTCGCGGTCATCGGCCTCGGCTCGCTCGGCCTGTGCGTGGTCGACGGCGCGGTCCGCCAGGGGGCGGACGTCGTGGCGATCAGCCGATCGCCGGCCGCGCGTGAGTTGGCGCTCCGGTTCGGGGCGCGCAGCACGCTCGCGCTCGAACAGGCCCGCGACGCCAACGTCGACATCGTGTTCGAGACGGCCGGCGCCCGTCCGGCCATCGAGGCCTCGGCCCAGGCTGTCGAGCGCGGCGGACGGGTGGTGGTGCTGGGTGGTCATCCCGGGCGCACCTCGCTCGACCTGCTGGACCTCACCGTCCGGGAGATCACGATTCTGGGCGCGGTGAGCCACTGCTTCGAGCGCGACTTCGCCGGCGCGGCGAACCTGATCACCTCGGGTGGACTTGCCTCGCACCCGCGTCCGACCCAGGTCGGGCGCCTCGACGACGGTCCGGACTGGCTCCGCGAGTCGACCGGCATCACCAAGCGTGTGCTCGTCCCCAGCCAAGCCTGACCAAGGGAGGCATCCTCGTGCCTGAGACGCGACGTTCTGCGATCGTCACCGGCGGTGCCCGCGGCATCGGCCTCGCCATCGGCGAGCGGCTCGCCCGCGACGGCTACGGCGTGCTGCTGTTCGACCGGGATGCCGGCGTGTCGGCGGCCGCCGCGGGGATCCCGGGCGGTATCGGGATGGCGGGCGACGTCACCGACGTCGTCGCGATGGAGACGGCGATCCGGCGCGCCGAGGACGAGATCGGTCCCCTCGCCGTGCTTGTCAACAACGCGGGCATCCCCAGTCGCGCGAACCCCATCGAGCGCCAGTCCGACACCGACTGGGAGCGGGCGATCGACATCATGCTGACCGCCCCGTTCCGCTGGTGCCGGGCGGTCGTGCCGATCATGCGGGGCCACGGATGGGGCCGGATCATCAACATGTCGTCCGTCGCGGGCAAGGAGGGCAACCCGAACAACGTGCCCTACTCCGTCGCCAAGGCTGGCCTGATCTGCCTCACGAAGGCGCTGGCAAAGGAGGTCGCGCTCGACGGCATCCTGGTCAACGCCGTGGCGCCCGCGGTCATCGAGACCGACCTGCTGCGCGACGTGGACCCGAAGGACCTGGAGCCGCTGCTGGTCAAGATCCCGATGGGGCGGATGGGTCAGCCGGGCGAGGTGGCGGC
>DATDJA010000546.1:0-14091 GCA_036520795.1 Candidatus Limnocylindrales bacterium | reverse complement strand
CGAACAGACCGGGCAGGTGGCGATGACATCGTGCGGCACTGGCTTCCTCGTCAGATATGAATGCGTCTTTCTCTTTTCTAATACGCGGATTCACTATTGTCAAGTCAGGCGAATACTTCGTGCGAGACCGGCTCGCCGTTACACTGAGCGCCATGCGGTTCACGACGACGATCCAGCTCGAGGGCAAGACGGCCACGGGGTTCCAGGTGCCGCCCGATGTCGTGGAGGCGCTCGGCCGCGGCAAGCGTCCGCCGGTCAGCGTCACGATCAATGGCTACACCTACCGGAGCACGGTCGCGGCGTACGGGGAGATCTACATGCTCCCGCTGGCGGCCGAGCACCGCGACGGGGCCGGGGTCGCCGCCGGCGACGAGATCGAGGTTGACCTCCAGCTGGACGAGGCGCCGCGTGAGGTCGAGGTGCCGGCGGACCTGGCGGCGGCACTGGCCGACGAGCCCGAGGCGCGCGCCTTCTTCGAGGGCCTCTCATACAGCAACAAGCGCTGGTTCGTGCTCAACGTCGAGGGCACGAAGAACGAGGAGACACGGAAGCGGCGCGTCGCCAAGGCGGTCGAGATGCTGCGCGAGGGCCGCAAGCCCTAGCGTCGGCCGACGCGGACAATGGGCGCGTCAGGTCAGACCGAGCTCCCGGGCCCGCAGCGCCGCCTCCAGCCGGGTCTCGACCCCGAGCTTGCCCTTGATGTTCGCGACGTGGACCGACGCGGTCTTGGGGCTGATGAACAACAGCTCCGCGATCTCCGGGTCGCTGCGGCCCTGGCCGACCAGGGTCAGGATCTCGACCTCGCGCCGCGTCAGCTCGCCGTGCCGCAGGGTGGGCGAGTCCTTCGGCAGCGCGTCCCTCGCCGGCGACCCCGAGAGGAGGTCGGTGAGCGCCTGCAGGAGGTCGATGAGGTTGGCCTGCGCGCCGTCGCGGATCGCCAGCTCGACGTCGATCTCGCGCGACCGCCTCCGGGCCTCGCCCATCGTCCGCTCGAGCAGCAGGCGATCCCCCCCGTCGAGCTCGTCCCCCTGGGCGAGGGCCTGGTGCTCCGACCCGCTCGCGAACCGCGCCGCGAGCAGCGGCTGGTCCTTCGCCAGCGCGACGGCCGCCCCCGCCCGCAGGATGTCCGCGCTGAACGGCCCCGACGCCTTGGCGAGGTCCGAGCCGATCACCTCGGACAGGACCGCTGCCGCCTCGTCGAGACGACCGAGCTCGGCGAGCGCCGTCACCCGGTAGGCGAGCTGGATCGGCAGGTAGGTCTGGTTCTGGGTGCGCGCGATGGCGATGGATTCGTCGGCCGCCCGGAGGCTCGCCTCGTACTCTCCGCGACACAGGTGGAGGAACGCGATGTTGCCGAGCCACGCCATGACCATGTCGTTGCGTCGCTCGCGCCGGGCGATCGTGATCATGTCCGCGAAGGCAGGGATCGCCCGATCGCCGAGCGGGCCGTCGAGGGTCAGCAGGACGAACACGCGAGCCTCGTCGGCGTGGAGGCGGGCATCTGGCTGGTCGGTGGAGAAACGGCTCAACTCCTCGGCGATCCGCTCGGCCTCCTCGACGTCGCCCTGGATGATCGCGTCCTCGGCGAGGCCGGCGAGGGACGAGGCCAGGGACAGCGGGTCGCCCACCTCCCGTGCCACGTGCGCCGCCTCCTGCCGGATCGCACGGCCTGCGGCCGAACCTCGGGCGAGCCGGACATAGATCGCGAGATTCGAGAGGCTCTTCGCCAGCTCCGGCGTCGGTGCCGCGAGACCGGCACGGATCGGGTCGAATCGCTCGATCGCCTCGTGCAGCCGGCCGTTCATCCAGGCCGGGTGCATGCGGCGCCACAGCCGCAGGGCGGCATCGGCGTCGATCCGCGTCAGCTCGATGATGGCGCGCCGGTTGTTGTCGATGTCGAGCTCCATCGCGGCCGCGCCGCCGGCATCGCCACCATCGATGGCGGCCCACGCGGCCTCGGCGCGTGCCGAGACCGCCCAGGCGTGGGCCGCGGCGAGCGCATCGGGGTCCGGCGTCGTGGCCCGCACGTGGTCGCGAACGGTCTCGAGCAGGCGGAAGCGCGTGTGCCCTTCGTGCACGGCCGGATTGCCGACCAGGGCGACGGTCGCGAGATGCTCGAGCGCGGGGACGACGTCGCGGCCACCGCACACGGCCTCGAGGAGGTCGAGGTCGAACCCCTCACACGCCGCGGCGGCCGCCAGCACCTCGCGCTCTGTGGCGTCGAGCAGGCTCATCGTCCACGCGATGATCGCGGCCATCGAGCGCCGCTCGTCGCTCCCGCTGGGGTCGATCGCCCGCAGCCCGAGTCGTTCGATCCGTGCCAGGAGCTCAGTGGGGGTCATGATCCGCGTACGGGCCGCGGCCAGCTCGATCGCCAGCGGGATCCCGTCCAGGCGTCGCACGAGCGCGGCGATGGCGGGTGCATCGGCCGGGTCGAGCGACACGAGGCGGCCGGCCATGCGCGCTCGTGCCAGGAACAGGCGTCCCGCGGGCGACGCCTCGACGCCGGCCGGCGTGTCTTCGGCGGGCAGCGCCAGCGGCGGCACCGCGATCTCGATCTCGCCCGGCTGGCCGAGCGGGACGCGGCTGGTCGCGAGGACGCTCAGCCCAGGGGCCGCCTCGAGGAGGCGCGCGATCACGGCGCCCGCGCCGGGGAGCTGCTCCAGGTTGTCCACGACCACGAGCAGGTGGCGACCGGAGAGCAGGGAGACGATCGCCGTCACCGGTTCGGCCTCCGCCGCCGGCTCCGGCGTCAGCGCGGTCAGGATGGTCGACGCCAGGAGGTCGGTCTCGCGCAGCGGCGAGGCGTCGACGAAGGCGTGTTCGCGGCCGTCGGGCACGTCGTGGAGCACGGCACGCGCCAGGCGAGTCTTGCCCGAGCCGCCGGGGGCAGTCAGCGTGACCAGCCGATGGGCGGCGATCGCGTCGCGCACCCGGGCGAGGTCCACGTCGCGACCGATGATTGGATCGAGGTCCCCGTCCGCCTCCGGCATCGGCCGACTGTAGCGGACTGCCGTGCGCCAGACGGAGGCGAACGGCCGCTGGCCCGGCGCATCCCCTCGGGGCGCCGGGCGAGCGGCGGTGGAACGGGTAGTCAGCGGCCGACGTCAGCGGCCGTAGTAGGTGCACGAGGCGGCCACCTCGGACGTGTTGGGGAACGCTCCGAAGATGACGGTCGAGTTCACGTGGTCGAGCTGGACGACCGCGCTCGCGACCTGGCGCCCGGAGGCATCGATCCAGCCGATCGCGGTGCGCACCCGGAACGTCCCGGCGACGTAGCGCATCGAGATGGACTGCATCCGGAACTCCGCGGCCGACCCGGTGTAGTAGCTGTCGCCGACCGTCAGGATGGCCTTCCAAGCGTAGCTGCCGTTCGGCTGCTGGACGAGCTGCTGGAGCTGGTGGACGACCATCGCGACCTGCTTCTGGCCGTTCGTGCTCTGCACCTGCGGGTAGAACACCGTGATCTCGGGGATCGAGCCGCCCTGGATGCAGGCCACGCCGCCGCCGACCAGGCCACCGGGCTTGCCCGTGTAGGAGATCCACGACGTCGCCTGTGCCTGGAGGGCGAGGCCCGGGGCCACGGCGACCGCGAGGCCGAGGGCCAGGGCCAGCGTGCCGATGCGAGCGAACCGTCGAGTCGTGGTGTGCTGCATGTCGAGTCTCCTCGTCCAGTCGTCGGACGAACGTCCGATCACCTGGTGCCCAGCATCGCGATCGACGCCGCTGCCTCCATCGGGGACCTCCTTAGGGGGCTCCTCATTTCCGCGCCTGAGCGGCGGGACATCGTCATCCGTCCATCGAGCCAGCGGTCGTTCGTGGCGCCGCGATCGGGGCGCGCGACGGTGTGTCGCGGCGTGTGCGTGGGGCACCGTGTGGTCATCGGCCGCGAGCGTGCGGTCCAGTCGATCAGACCAGAAAGGAGACACCGATGTTCATGCAGACCCAGCCGCTCCAGGTCGACACCGTCGGCGTCTTCCCGGCCCTGCTGCTGCTGCTCCTCATGCTGCTCACCGCGCTCGGGATCGTCGCCCACGTCGCGTTCGGCTAAGCAGCCCGACCCTCGTCACATGCGCGAACCCCGCCGGAATCGGCGGGGTTCGTTGCGTTACGGGCGTTGGGGGATGTCGAGTGCCTCCCCGGGGGCGAGGACCCGGGCCGGGACGTCCGGGGCGAACTGGGCCAGCGCCGACGCGAAGGTCTGGCCGGGCTCATCGAACGCCTGCGGAGCCACGCGGCGCATCCCCGCCGGGTAGAACGTGCCCCAGTGGATCGGGATCGCGAGCCTCGGCCGCAGGATCGCCGCGGCGGCCGCGGCGCTCACGGGGTTCAGGTGGCCCTGGCCGATCGTCGGGCCCCAGCCCCACACCGGCAGCAGCGCGACGTCGAGCCGGCCGATGAGCGCGGCCATCTCGGGGAACAGGTCCGTGTCACCGGGGAAGTAGACCGTCCTCGATCCCGCGATCACGCAGCCGATCGCCGGCCCGCTCGGGCCCAGGGGCTCGCGCCGGCCGGAGTGATCCGCGTACATGACCTCGAACCGGACGCGGTCGATGGTCAGCCGGTCGCCGGGCTCGACCTCCTCCACCGGGCCGAGGCCAGCCTTGGCCGCGAGCTTCCCGAACCCGCGCGGGACGATCACGGTGGGCTTGCCCGGGATCCGGCGCAGCGACGGCGGATCGAAGTGGTCGATGTGGCCGTGGCTGATGAACACGGCGTCGAGGTCGGCGAACAGGCTCGGCAGGATCGCCCGGACCTGGCGACGGACGGGGCCGAGGCCATCGCGCAGCACGGGGTCGGTGAGGATCCGCAGGTCGTCGACCTCGATCAACAGCGTCGAGTGGCCGAGGAACGTGATCCGGCCGCGGGTCGACCCGCCGTCGACCGCCGGCGACGCGGCGCGCACGGCGTGCCACCCATGGTCGACGTTGGCGTGGCGGTCCGGCATCCGTCCATGGTGCCGCATCCCGCGTCCCGCCTCCTGCGTCCGTCCGCGCGCCACCCCGGCTCGCACAACGGCACGCAGGTTCGAGATTCGGGGAGCCGGACGCCACAAGTGGCGAAGTTCGAACCAGGTTCGTTCCCGTTTGGGCGTCCGGGTAGCACGATCTCGAAGCCGTGCTCCCTTGTGCCACTCCCGGTGGCGTGTCGCCGCGGCCTCGTGATCCGAGCGCAGTCAAACCCCTTGACAACCGCTATTCAGCGTGCATCCTATCGTTCAACGGATCTTGAATGGTCGATGGAGTGCAAATGTCAAGCGGATCGAACGAGCAGGACCTCACGCCGGATCCGGACTTCCGGCCCCAGGACGTCCGCCTCATTGGCGACGTCGAAAGCCTGCGCGCGATCTCCGACCCGACGCGCATCCGGATCCTGGAGACGATGGTCCAACGCCAGGACCCGCCGTGGTCCGTCAAGGAGCTGGCCGCGGAGATCGGCGTTCCCCAGACCCGGCTCTACCACCACGTCGAGCAGCTTCTCGAGCGTGACCTGATCAGGGCGGTCGAGCGGCGGATCGTGTCCGGGATCATCGAGACCCGATACCGCGTGGCCGCGCTGTCGTTCCAGCTGGACCGCGGGCTGCTCGCCGGCGACTCCGAGGCCGGCAGGCAGGCCCTCCACGACACCCTGGCTGCCGTGTTCGACTCAGCCCGGGGCGAGGTCGAGCAGGCGATCCGCGAGGGGGTCATCGACATGACCGCCGGGGCGCCGGACGAGCGCCGGGTCACGCTGTCGCGCGGCCTCGCTCGGCTGTCCCCGGCACGAGCCGCCGAGTTCCGCACGCGGCTCCAGGCGCTGTACGAGGAGTTCGGCGACGACGCCGATCCCGACGACCGGGCCTACGGCTTCGTGTTCGCCCTGTATCCCATGCCGCGCCCGAGCGGCGTCGAGGCAACCGACACCGACGACGAAGCGACCGAAGGAGCGACCCGATGACTGACAAGCCCGCCGCGGCCGCGATCGGCGTCCGCGACCTCCTCCGCATCCCCGACTTCCGCCGCCTCTACCTCGCCCAGTCGATCTCCGACATCGGCGACGGAATGACCTACCTCGCGCTGTTCCTGCTGGTCCTCGACCTGACCGGCTCCACCGCGGCGATCGCGTTGATGTCGATCCTCGTCGCGCTGCCGCCGGTGACCGTTGGGCTGTTCGCCGGCGCCTGGGCCGACCGCCACGACCGCCGCCGGATCATGATCGCGTCCGACACCCTGCGGGCGATCGTCGTGATGGTCATGGCGTTCGCCGCGATCCAGCAGGCCGTGCCGCTGCTGTTCGTGCTCGCCTGCATCCAATCGATCATCGGCACCTTCTTCTCCCCCGCCCGGATGGCGATGGTCCCGCGGGTGGTCCCCGAGGAGGGCCTGCTCGTCGCCAACTCGCTGAGCCAGGCGACGCGGATGGTGGCGGGCGTGATCGGCGCCGCGGTGACCGGCCTGATCGCCGGGATCGCCGGCGAGGCGTGGCCAGTCCTCGTGATCGACGCCGCGACCTTCCTGCTCTCAGTCGCCCTGGTGATCGGCATCGCCGCGGAGCTCGGCTTCCCCGACGCGGTGGCGGTGGCGAAGGCGAAGTCCCAGAGCCTGGGCGGCGCCGTCGCCGACGGCCTGCGCCTGATCAGCCGCTCGCGCCAGCTCGTGGCCGCGCTCGGTGGCGTGTCCGTCGTGATGCTGGGCGTCGGGGCCATCAACGTCCTGTTCATCCCGTTCCTCGTCAACGACCTCGGCGCCAGCCCCGTGTGGGCCGGGCCGCTGGAGGGCGCCCAGACGCTGTCGATGATCCTCGCCGGCGGCCTCATGGGCGGCCTGGCGACGCGGTTCAGCATCCCCCGGCTGTTCGTCGGGGGCATCGCGGGCCTCGCCGTCTGCGTGGGCCTGCTCTCGATCGTCCCCGGGCCGTGGGCGCTGCTCCTGATCATGTTCGCCGTCGGCTGGTTCGTGATGCCGGTCCAGGCGACGACGATGACGATCGTCCAGAAGGCGACCACCAACGAGACGCGGGGCCGTGTTGCGGGGGCGCTCAACGCCTCGATCCAGACGGCCTCGATCGGCTCGATGGCGGCGGCCGGGATCCTGGCCGACGTGACCGGCATCCGCGTCGTGTTCGCGGTCGGCGGGGCGATCGCCATGCTGGCGGCCGTCGTCGCATGGCTCCTGTTCCGCAGCGAGGCGGAGTCGGCGCCCAGCGCGGTGGCCGCCCCGGTCTGAGTCACCCGCCGGCGCACACCGTCGGGCAAGGAATCGAAACGGCGCCGAGCCCGAGTCCCGGCGCCGTTTCCGTGTCTGCGATGTGCGAGTGGGTGGATCAGCCCCCGCTGCGCCAGTCACCCACGGTCGTGTTCAGCCGGCCGACCACCGAGCGGTAGTAGCGGTGCGGCTTGTACGGGTCCATCCGGACCTCGACCCCGTTGATCTTCCGTGAGTCGAAGGCGATCTTGTACTTGACCGTCTTCGACGGGTCCGCCCAGAACAGACTCGACATCGACATCGACTTCGAGCCCGCGAACAGGCCCTTGATCACGTACGACACGTCCGAGATCCCGCTGGCGAACACGGCCTGCGCGCCGGCCTTGATGAACCCGTAGCCGTAGTTGTCGACCCGCTTCTTGGCCGTCTTGAGCGATGGGTTGCCCGATCCCCACTCGTTGTTGCCCGAGGCGAAGCACAGCCGGTTGAGCACCACGACGGCGTGGGAGGCCAGGTCGAGGTTCTGCATGTAGGACTGGCCGTAGTACTTCGTGTTCGAGTTGCCGTGGCCCGCGCTCGCGTTGAGGCCGAAGCCGTTCTTCGAGCTGTCGGCGTACGGATGGTACGGGCTCGGCCAGCCGTTGCCGTGACCGAGGTAGATGAGCAGATTGGCCCCCTTCGCGGCGTCCTTGACGCGCGACCACGTGGCGTAGGGGCTGTAGATCTCCACGACCTTGGCGCCGTAGCTCCGAGCCTTCCTGGCGAGCTTGCGGGCGCCGTTCTTGTAGTTGTCGGTGGAGGATCCCACGGGACCGACGACGATGACGACCTTGCGGGACGCCGCCTGGGCCTCCTGGGCCGTGGCGCTCATCGCGGTCACGATCATGAGAGCGGCGAAGACGCCGGTAACCAGCGACCGGATCTTCCTGCTAGACGCCCGCTGGGCGCCCTTCGTGCTATCGGGCAATCGTCTTGCCTCCTCTCTGCCGGAACGCCGTGCATGGGGCATGGCGACGGTGGGAGTGGTGGCCGTCGGCGGCAGGACGGGGCGGCGGGGCCGGGTTCGTCGGGTCCGCGCGGGCGGACGACGTGGGATCGCTGGGACGATCCAGGAACCGGGTGGGCGAACCACCCGAAGGGGCGCGACAGGTGCCTGTCGGAGACGACGGCTCTTCGGTTTTTAGGCCTGTCTGCGTTCGGGTGGGCATCCCCCGTGGATCGGGGAAGTATGCCACGCCGTGCTGCGGACAGTGAACCGTGTTCCTGCCCGCGGGCGCCATACACCATTTGGGTCACTCGGCTGGGCTATCGTTTGGTGCGTGGGAGCACCCCGCGCGGGGGCGACACGGACGGGGAGGCACAGTGACCGCTGGATCGGACGTGGCCCTGGCGACCGAGGGCCTGGCCAAGCGCTACGGGTCCCAGGTGGCCCTCGACGGGTTGGACCTTCGGGTGCCGACGGGCGTCGTGTACGGATTCCTCGGGCCCAACGGGGCCGGCAAGACCACCACCATGCGCATCCTCACCGGGCTCATCCATGCGGACAGCGGCTCGGTCGAGGTCCTGGGCCAACCGTTCGGGCGGGGCGACCGCAAGCGCCTGTTCGACGTGGGCGCGCTGATCGAGTCGCCATCGTTCTACCCGTTCCTGTCCGGCCGTGAGAACCTGCGCGCACTCGCGGCGACCGGTGCGCCGGTGCCGTCGGGGCGGATCGACGAGCTGCTCCAGCTCGTCGCCCTCGGCGACCGCGCGAAGGACAAGGTCTCCGGGTACTCGCTCGGGATGAAGCAGCGGCTGGGCATCGCGGCGGCGCTGCTGAACGATCCGAAGCTGCTGCTGCTCGACGAGCCGGCCAATGGCCTCGACCCGGCCGGGATCGTCGGGATGCGCGACTCGCTACGGGCACTCGCCGCCTCGGGCAAGACGGTGTTCGTGTCCAGCCACATCCTGTCCGAGGTCCAGCAGCTGGCCGACGTCGTCGGCATCATCGGCCGCGGCCGGCTCATCCGCGAGGGGTCCGTCGAATCGCTCCTGCGCGAGGAGGGTGCCATCCGGATCCGTGTTGGCGCCGAGGAGATCGCGACCGCCGCCGGGGTGCTCGCATCGGCCGCCGGCGAGGGCTCGGTCACGCCTGAGGGCGGTCCGGAGGCGGGCTGGCTCACGGTGCGGGTCGACCCAGGCCGGTCCGCGGAGCTCAACCGGGCGCTTGCGGGCGCCGGCGTCTACGCATCGCGCATCGAGGGCGCCGCGAACCTCGAGAGCCTGTTCCTCGAGCTCACGGGCCAGGGATCCGATCCCGGCGGAGGGGGCAAGCCAGGAGGCAGGCGCGGCAGCGTCGCCGCCGAGCCCGTGGACTGGGCTACCGATCCGGGCGCCAAGCCCGAGACGACCGGGTGGTCGTCATGAGGCTGGCACGCGCGAACGTCCGCAAGCTCGTCCGGCGGCCCGCGACGTGGGTGACGTTCCTGTTGCTGCTCGTCCTGTTGGGGCTCATCTACCTCGCCCTGATCGCGAGCTCGCAGCAGGCGGAGAACCCGCAGGGCGCCCTCGCCGCTCGGGCCATCGTGACCTTCCCGGGTGCCTACACCGCGACGGTCGCCCTGGTGCTCGGGATCGGTGGCCTGCTCGCCGTCACCTACGGCGGCGCGATCGCGGGCTCCGAGTGGTCGTGGGGGACGCTGAAGGCCGCCGTCGCCCGGGGCGAAAGCCGGACGCGATACACGGTGCTCGGGTTCGTCGCCGTCGCGCTGATTGTGATCGTCGGCTTCCTCGCGGCGTTCGCGGTCGGCGTCCTGCTGGCGGCGGGCGGCGCGCTCCTGCTCAACGTGCCGCTGACCGGGATGAGCGACCGCGACGCGCTCACCGGCCTCCCCGAGCTGTTCGGGCGAGCATCGCTCGCGCTGTCGATGGACGCCGCGCTGGGCTTCGCGATCGCGACGATCGCCCGGAGCCAGCTGGCGGGCATCGGCGTGGGCATCGGCGTGTACTTCTTCGAGGGGATCGCGGGAGCGTTCCTGCCCGACGTGTTCAAGTGGTTCCCGTTCGCGGCGGCGAACGCCGTCGTGGCGAGCGATCCGACCGTCAGCAACGGCCCGGTCGGGACGCAGCTCGAACCCAACGTCGCGGTGATCGTCGTCCTGGTGTGGCTGGTCGCCGCGCTCGCCGTGTCGTCGCTATGGACGGAGCGCGCGGAGATCGCCGGGTAGCGTCGCCGCCGCGCCCCGCGCCTCGCCCGAGCGCCACCGGGAGTGGCACAAGGGCACCCGCCTTCGAGATTCCGCCACCCGGGCTCCCGGATTGGGACGAATTGGGTCGAAGCGTCACCAGTTGTGGCATCGGGCTCGCCAGATGTCGAAGGTGCGTGTCGGTATGCCACCCGGGGTGGCGCGGGGCGAGGCGACCGCCGCGACCGCCGCGCGACGTCATCCGTCCGCGCCGTCGACTCGCCACCCGAAGGGCGTCTCCGGCGTGCCGGCGCGCGGCCACAGTACCGTCGTGATCACTGCCGCGGCGACGACGCCGCCCAGGAACGACATGCCGAGATCCTGGATCGTGTTGTCGTAGGTGAGCTGGAGTCCGGACGACCCGCTCTTCATGAGCAGGTATTCGCCGACCTCCCACAGGACATCGATCGTGGCACCGAGTCCGACGACGAGCAGGAACACCGCCCATCGCGGCCTGACCATCGGGGCCACCGCGAGTCCGAAGGCGAGTGCCAGGAAGAACCAGCCGGTGGCGTGGGGGAGGGCGTCGAACCCGGAGATCGCGAACAGGCCCAGGACGTTGGCACCGGCGTCGATCGCAAACGGCAGGCCGAGCGCGATGTCGGCCAGGAACGGGTACGGCCGGGGTCGCGCGCTCAGCAGCCACACGGCTGGGATGAGCAGCACGAAGACGGGGTAGATCACGGCTCGAACGCCCATGGCCTTGCCGGCGAAGTGCGACGACTCCGGACTGATGAGCGGCACCACCGCCAGGACGATCACGGCGATCTTGATCGTGATGTCGATTGCGAGCGCGATCGCGTTCGCCATTGGGGCAGCATGAGGCCTCGGCGACATGAACGCGCTGGTCACCCCCGGCGAGCGATCGGCGCGAGCGCCCCGTGAGTGAGCTTGCCCAGGTCGGCGGCCGCCAGCTCGATCTCCAGGCCGCGCCGCCCGGCCGAGACGTGGATCGTGGGCCACGCGGCCGCCGAGTCGTCGATGACCGTCGGCAGCGGCCGCCTGGTGCCCAACGGGCTGATCCCGCCGAGCACGTACCCCGTCGCCCGCTCGGCGTCGGCCGGTGCCGCGATCGTCGCCCGGCGCCCACCGAGCGCGTCGGCGACCGCCTTGAGGTCGACCTCGGCATCGGCCGGGACGACCGCGATCCCGAGGCGCCCATCGACGGCGACGACGATGGTCTTGAACACCCGCGCGGGGTCGATCCCCAGCGCCTCGACGGCCTCGAGCGCATAGCCGCGACCACCCTCGCGAAGCGAGACGCGCGGGTCGTGCGCATATTCATGCACTTGATGCGGGATCCCGGAGCGCCGTGCGGCCTCGATCGCGCGCGTCCCCTGTGCGCCCATGGGGCCATTGTCGGGTATGCTCCGCGCGACCGGTGGTCGCCGCCGCCCCCGCACAGCCGGGTGGGCGCCGCGCCGGATATGAGACCGTCCATGAAGGTCGCCGCCCACGCGACCGCAACTCGGAGAACCTGAACAACCTTGCGCTTCGACGAACTTGGCCTGTCCGCCGACCTGTTGCGGACCGTGACCGAGGAGGGCTACACCGAGCCGACACCGGTGCAGGAACGGGCCATCCCATTGGTGCTCGAGGGCCGGGACGTCCTCGCCGCCGCACAGACCGGCACCGGCAAGACGGCCGCGTTCACCCTGCCGATCCTCGACCGCCTCCGGCCCCAGGCGAACACGTCGTTCTCGCCGGCGCGGCACCCTGTCCGCTGCCTCGTCCTGACGCCGACGCGCGAGCTCGCCGTGCAGGTCGCCGAGAGCGTCAAGACCTACAGCCGGCACGTGCCGCTGCGGTCGGCCGTGGTCTACGGCGGCGTCCCGCTCGATCCCCAGATCAAGGAGCTGCGGGCCGGCATCGAGATCCTCGTCGCCACGCCTGGTCGCCTGCTCGACCTCGTCGGCCAGCGTGCCGCCAACCTGGGCCAGGTCGAGATCCTCGTGCTCGACGAGGCGGACCGGATGCTGGACATGGGCTTCATGCCCGACATCCAGCGGATCCTCGAGCTGCTCGGGTCGCGCAAGCAGACGCTGCTGTTCTCGGCGACCTTCTCGGACGACATCAAGCGCCTCGCGGGCTCGATCCTGCGCACCCCGGTCACGATCGAGGTCGCGCGCCACGGCACGGCGGCCGAGAGCGTGCGCCAGCTCGTCTACCCGGTCGATCGCGATCGCAAGGAGGAGCTGCTCGCCCACCTGATCGTCGAGGGCGACTGGCACCAGGTGCTCGTGTTCACCCGGACCAAGATCGCGGCCTCGCGGCTCGCGTCCTGGCTCGACCGGCACGGCGTCGCGGCGACCGCGATCCACTCCGACCGCGCGCAGTCCGACCGGACGAAGGCGCTCGAGGCGTTCAAGGCCGGCGAGATCCGGGTCCTCGTCGCGACCGACGTCGCCGCCCGCGGCCTCGACATCGAGGACCTGCCGCACGTCGTCAACTTCGAGCTCCCGTGGAACCCCGAGGACTACGTCCACCGCATCGGCCGGACCGGGCGGGCGGGCGCAACGGGCGACGCGGTCAGCCTCGTGTGCATCGACGAGGCGGACCTGCTCCGCGGCGTCCAGCGCCTCATCCAGACCGCGATCCCGTGGCAGACGGAGCCAGGCTTCGTGCCCCGGCGAGATGCCGAGCCGCAGCCCCTGCGGGCGCCGCGGGGTGCCAGCGGCGGGTATTCGAGCGGGGGTGGGGCTCCGCGACGGAGCGGATCCGCCCCGCGAACGACGAGGCGCCGCTCGGGCGTCGCCTGACCCCGGGCCTCCGCGGGGCCGCGCTTAGCGGCGGGCGATCTTGAGCAGCGATGCGGCCACGACGGCCGGGTCGACCACGCCCTGGTTGGTCAGGACCGCGATCGTGACGCCCTCGGCGGGCAGGTAGCGGACCACGTTGCGATAGCCCAGGTAGCGGCCCGAGTGGCCGAGCGCCGCGCGACCGTTGATCGTGACGAGCTGGATCCCGAGGCCGTACGTGATCCGTGCACGGAGCGCGCGGGTGTATGCGGCGTCGCCGAGCATCGCCGCCTGCATCGTCGGCGAGAGCACCTTGCCGCCGGCGAACGCCTGCATCCAGCGGGCGGTGTCCTCCGCCGTCGCGGCGATCGAGCCCGCGCCACCGGCCGCAGTGACGACCGATCGGAACGGCATGATGTCGCTGGCCGGGGCGACCGGGACCGCCCTCGCGCCCCTGGCGGTCGGGACGAGGCGGTAGCCCGTGCTGAGATCGGTCTCCGGGTCCTCGACCGCCTGGTACCACGCCGTCCGCAGGTCGAGCGGGTCGAGCAACCGGGTCCGGACCTCCTTCGCCAGCGAACGGCCGGTCACGGCCTTCACCAGCTCCCCGAGCACGAGGTAGTTGGTGTTCGAGTAGCTCCAGACCTTGCCGGGGCGGATACGGCCGGGCGGCACGTAGCGCCAGGTTCGCTTCGCGGTCCACGTGGCGTCGGGTCGGGACTGCAGCGCGTGGTCGATCCTGGGGTTGAAGAAGAAGTCGTTCAGGTCGCTGGTGTGGTCCAGGAGCATCCGGACCGTGACCCGTCGATCGATGTCGAAGGCGGGCAGCAGCGGCGCCACTCGCTCGTCGAGCAGGAGCTTGCCCTCGTCGATGAGCTCGAGCACGACCGCCGCGGTGAACGTCTTGGAGATCGAGGCCAGCGCGAACCCGGTGTCGGGCGTCAC
>DATDJA010000545.1:0-2478 GCA_036520795.1 Candidatus Limnocylindrales bacterium | reverse complement strand
GTTGCTGCTCGCGCCCGTCATCGAGCGCGTCAAGAGCGTCGCGCCGCCGGCGACCAGGCCGGTCGCACCCCCACGCAGGACCACGACGAGCCCGGAATTCTTGTCGCCCGCGACGTCCTCGTTCGGGATGCCGATCGCAAGGTCGGCGTAGCCGTCTCCGTCGAAGTCGCGAGCCGCGAGCGCTGCGCCGAAGCCGTCGCCTCCATCCGGAGCGATCCCGACGGACGCCTCGGTCCACCGCTGGTCACCGTCCTCCGTGAGCCCGTGCCTCGAGCCGTACAGGACGTTCACGGCACCGCTTCGTACCTTGTCAACGCCGACACGGTCCTTGGGCACGCCGATCGCGAGGTCCGCGTATCCGTCCCGGTCGAAATCGGCGGATGCGAGGGCGGTCCCGAAGCGGTCGGCACGTGCGCTCGTGCCCTTCACGCCCGGCGACGCCTGGCTCCACGACTGGTCGCCCGCCGCGCGCAGGCCGTTGGGCGACCCGAAGAGGACGTTCACGGACCCGGCCGTGGAGACCCCGCCGATCGCCTCGCCGACCACGCCGATCGCGAGGTCGGCGTAGCCATCCCCGTTGAAGTCGGAGGGCAGCGCGGCTGAAGTCGCGCCGCGTGCCGGCTGCGCCAGGGCGACGACCAGGAGGATGGCGGCTGTGGCCGCTCGCCGGCGGCTCGTCGCGCTTCGCATCGCAGGCTCCAGCGGTGGGGTGCGGCAACCTGCCGTCCGTGGTCTAGACGCCAGCGACGCCTGATCGTTACGCCGACCGGCCATCCGCCGTTGGGAGGAGCGGGCCTAGATCGCGCGCAGCCTCGTCGGCGGCCAGGTCCAGTCGATCGGCGTGCCGGCGGCAGCCAACGCCCGGCGTCGGCCCGCCTCGGTCGAGCCCAGCACGAGGATCCGGTCGGTCTTGGTCGCCTGTCCGGCCTCCTCGCCCCACAGCCGCGTCATCTTGCGGTTGGCGGCGACCTCGTCCCGCACGAGGCCGGCGAGCCGGTAGCCCGCCGGGTACGCGGCCTGCTCCCAGACGGCCTCCGCGAGCCCGAGTCCTGCCGTTGATGGCTTTCCCCGGTCGTTCTCGACGTCCCCGACCACGATGACCGCGATCCCGTCGTCGGTCAGCGCAGGCCGGAGGTCGGCGAGCACGTCGCGCATGAACGCGAGGTACGGCTCGCGCTGGTGGGCGTCGTCGAGGGCGGCATCGATCGCCCGGGCGTCGAACCCGAGCAGCCACGTCCGGAGCCAGTTGTAGTAGCCGTACTTGAGGACGCGCAGGTATGGCGGCGAGGTCACGACCAGCCGGGCCCGGTCGGGCAGGCCGCGGGCCCGCAGGGCGGCACGCGAGCGTCGCCCGGCCGTGCGCGCGTCGCCCAGGAGGCTGATCCCCTCCGTCGTCGGCAGCGGCTGGCGGTAGAGCCGGTCGAGCTTCGCCCCCAGCAGGTCGAACACCTCGCGCTCCGGCGGCTCGTAGCCGGTCCGCGCGACGAAGTCCCGGACGTACCTGGGCGCCATGCTGAACGTGTTGGGCATGACCGTGGACAGGTAGGCGGGCGTCTTGCCGTGGAGGATGCCCGCGAGGGCGCCGGCCAGGAACAGGTCCGTCCGGTCGCCGAGGCGGAGGTGTGAGCGCACGAGCAGCAGCTGCGCGAGCGTCCGCGGGTGGAACGCAATGCTGACCTCGTCGGGGACGGGCTCGGTTCGGGCGTCCGGTCCGTCGCCGCTGCCGGCTGCGGGCACGTGGCCCGACGGGTGGCCCGGCCGGGCGACGACGCGGTCGGCGAGGTCAAGCCAGTGCCCGGCCTCGCCCGCCCATACCAGCCGGAGCGCTGCCAGCCGGGTTCGAGCCTCGGCGGACGTTGCCGCGTTCAGCTTCGCGGAAGTCAGGACGTGGGCCAGCGGGTTGAGGTCGTTGCCGACGCCGATCCGCCCCTCGGCGGCAGCCTGGACGGGGGCCGTGCCGCGGCCGGAGAAGGGGTCGAGGACGATATCGCCGGGGCGGCTGTAGCGGGCGATGAACGCGTGGGCGAGCGCGGCCGGGAAGCTCGCGAGGTACGAGCACATCGGGTGGAGGCTGTGGCCCCACAGCCGGGCCTGCGCCTTCCACTCGGGCTCCAGGGCGAGGTTCGGCAGGGCGCTCGGCAGCTCGAGGGCGAGCTGGCCGGTATCCGGTCGGTTCGTCGTTTCGGGCATACCCGGGCTTCGTCTGGACGCACGGATCTTGGGCTACCCGCGCGAAGGGCCGGGAGCATACCACGCACGATTCGGCGTCCGGCAGTGGGTCGAACGCCGCATCCGACCTGCATGACGGGCACGCCGCTAGAAGCCCGGCGGGGGTGTTCAGCCCGTCGGGATGTCGATGATCGTGGCGTCGAGCACGGACTTCAGGAGGATGTGGCTCGTTCCGGCACTTCGGTCGGTGTCGATGAACTGGAGGAACTCCGCACCCATCTTCGCGTAGTCACTCGTCGGGTCCTTGGC
>DATDJA010000544.1:0-5407 GCA_036520795.1 Candidatus Limnocylindrales bacterium | reverse complement strand
GGCCCGGGCAGGTGGGCGGAGTGGTAGTTGCCCGCGTAGATGATCTCCTGCCACTGGCGGATCATCCCGAGCTTCTTGTTGTCGAGGATCGCGATCTTGACCGGGATCCGGTCGGCCGCCAGCGTCATCAGCTCCTGGCTGGTCATCTGGAAGCCACCATCACCGGTCACGGCCCACGTCTCGAACTCCGGCCGCCCGAGCGCCGCGCCCATCGCCGCCGGGACGCAGTAGCCCATGGTGCCGAGGCCGCCCGAGCTCAGGTGGCTGTTCGGCCGGTGGAAGCCCGCGTAGCGCGCGAGCCACATCTGGTTCTGACCGACGTCGGCCACGTAGTTCGCGGTGTGGTCGGTCAGCTCGCCGATCCGCTCGACGACGAAGTCGGCGGACAGCAGGCCGTCGCGCCACGCGCCGGAGCCGTGCCACGAGCTGCCTAGCGACTCCTGCTTCCACTCGGCGAGCTCGTCGAGGTAGGCGCGCCGCTCCTCGAGCGGCGTCGCTGGAACGAGCGCCGAGAGGCCGGCGAGGACCCGCCGCGCGTCGCCGACGATCGGCACCTCGACCGCGACGTTCTTGCCGATCTCGGCCGGGTCGATGTCCGCGTGGATGATCCGCGCGTAGGGCGCGTAGGTCCGGACGTTGCCGGTCACCCGGTCGTCGAAGCGCATGCCCACGGCGATCAGGAGGTCGGCCGACTGGATGGCCCGGTTCACGTGCTTCCAGCCGTGCATGCCCATGTAGCCGTAGGCCAGCGGATGGCGCTCGTCGAGGGCGCCGATGCCGAGCAGGGTCCACGCGACGGGGATGCTGGTCTTCTCGGCGAACGCGCGGAGCTCCTCGCCGCCGTCCGCGATCAGCACGCCGTGGCCGGCGAGGATCAGCGGGCGCTTGGCAGCGGCGATCTCGCGGGCGGCCAGCTTGAGCTGCTTGGGGTGGCCGTCGAGGGTTGGGCGGAAGCCCGGTAGGCCGGCGATGACGTCGTCGAGGGAGGGATGCTCGGCGCGCGTCTCCTGCTGCAGGGCGTCCTTGGTGATGTCCACATGGACGGGACCCGGACGGCCGGAGCGGGCGAGGTGGAACGCCTCGGCGATGACGTGCGGGATGTCATCGGCGTTCCGGACGAGGTAGTTGTGCTTGGTCATCGGCAGCGTGATGCCGGTGATGTCGATCTCCTGGAACGCGTCCTTGCCGATGAGCGCGCCCGGGACGTTGCCGGTGATCGCGACCATCGGGATCGAGTCCAGCTGGGCGGTGGCGATGGCCGTGACCAGGTTGGTCGCGCCCGGGCCGCTGGTGCCCATGCACACGCCGACCCGGCCGCTGGCCCGGGCGTACCCGTCGGCGGCGTGCCCGCCGCCCTGCTCGTGGCGGACGAGGATGTGCCGGATCTCAGGGTAGTCGCCGAGGATGTCGTAGATCGGCAGGATGACGCCGCCGGGATAGCTGAACAGGACGTCGGTCCCCTGGCGGATGAGCGCCTCCATCAGCGCGTCGGCGCCGATCCGCGTGCGCTTGCGGGGACGCACGTCCCGGAGCATGTCCTTGCGCGCCTGCTCGACCGCCGCCGCGCCCGCCGATCCGTCGGCCGGCACGTGGCTGCGCCTCCCGGGCGCGTCGGCAGGCCCGCCTGTCGGGGGCTCGCCTTTCGTCATCGTCATCCGCTGGGTTCCCTCTCCGTCCGGGTGGCCCCGCGACCTCCCGAACATGCAAAGACCCTCGCCGCCCGGCGAGGGTCCCTTCGGTCTTCGGTTGGCCGGCGCCTCAGTGGCGCTCGTCCCTCCGCGTTCCTCCGTTCTCCCGCCGGGAGCCGGTAATGAGGAGGCCAAGGAGGCCGTCAAGGCCGGCAAGCAGCGAGCGGAGCTGATCGAGAAGGGATACGTCGCTGGTCGTGAGATCGCGGACCGGGACGCTGACGCGGCGGCCATCCGCCGTCACGACGACGGCGACGGGGCTGCGATGGCGATCCTCGAACAGGCCCAAGCGACACTCTCCCAGTGGCCCGCCAATGGCGGGTCCGCGCAGTCTAGTCGTGACGACGGCGTTCGCGCAACCATCCGCCGGCGGGACCATCGTCCCGTAGCGGAGCGGCGGCGCATCCCGATCCGGTGTTGAAACGATGAGACCGCCTCACCGGCGGTCTCCTCGCGATGGGCTGAGGGCGATATGCCCGCCAATCAGGTCCAGCGCTGCCCGGCCTCGATGACGATGTCCGGGCGAGGGCGTGCCGGCTGGGTGACGATGACGGCGAAGGGGAGCGTCCCGTTCGACGCCATCTCTACCACCACTCCCACCGGATGCCCGCGCCGATTGCCAGAGCCATGGACGCGAGCAGCGCCACGGCCCAGGTGAAGCGCGCCAGGTTCGCCTTCACGTTCGACTCCTTCGAGCCTGTCTCGATGCATCCGGACTCCGGCAACCGGGCGGTCTTCGCGAGGAAGATCCCTGGCTTTGCGTCCCCGTCTCGCGACGGGTTTGCCCTGGACGGCGGCCCCGATGGAGGGTTTCAGCCCTCACTCCCGAGGCTAGGCCGATCGGGTACCGGGACGACTGCCCAGTGGTACTAGCCCGATCGTCCGTTGGAGGGAGTTTCCGCGATGCACCGGGGGCGCTCAGCCGGCCCCGACCGCTCCCGTCACGCCCTTGCCCGACCGCATCGCGAGGACGATCACGAGCACGATCCCGCCGGCGATCAGCAGGTCACCCAGGCTGAACACGTTCGCGAACGGCACCCATCGGGGCATCGCGAAGACGTCGGTCAGGAACCACAGGGCCGGGTCCGCGGCGACGGAGCTGTTGGAGTAGCCCGCCTGGATCGCGGGGCCCTGGCCACCCATGAGCTCGATGGCCGCGCGGCTCGCCGGCATCGACCCGCCGTTGGCGAGGATCGCCGCCAGGTTGCACGCGGCGCCCGCGGCCACGACCGGCATACCCGGCAGCGCCCAGTTGCGCAGGACGGCCGCGCCGACCAGCATCGTCGAGGCGACATAGATCCACGGCCCGAGGTCGCCCACCTGGGACGAGACCTGGGGCGAGAACAGCACCACCTGGATGACGAGGCCGCCGACGATCGCGGCCGGCCAGCGGATCCTGATGGCGGCCAGGCCCGAGATTCGTCCGCCGGTGAGCAGGCCGAGGCCGAGGCCGATGACGACCGCGTACAGCAGGAACATCAGGCGGGCTGGGTGGTCCAGGCCTGGGACGCGGCACGGCCGGTCGTCCGGCGCGACATCGGCGGCTGCAGGCGCTCGGCCATGTCCTCGCCCGGCATCGCCCGCGCGAACAGGTAGCCCTGCCCGAACTCGCAGCCCATCTCCCGCAGCTGCTCGAGCTGGTCGGCGTCCTCGATCCCCTCGGCGATGATCCGCAGGCCCAGCGATCGCCCGAGCGCCACGATCGCATTCGCGAACGCCCAGCCGTCCGGTCCGGACTCGGGCGGGGCGATGAACTCGCGCGCGATCTTGAGGATGTCGACGTTGAACCGACGGAGGTAGCCGAGCGACGAGTAGCCGGTCCCGAAGTCGTCGACCGCGATCCGGACGCCCAGGTCGCGCAGCGCCGTCAGGCGCGCGATGGTCGTCTGGGTGTCGCTGAACATGACGGTCTCGGTCATCTCGAGCACCAGCCGCGACGCCGAGAAGCCGGTGGCGCGCAGGATGTCGACGAGGTCGTCGATGAACGTCTCCTGGGCCAGCTGGGCCGCCGAGAGGTTGACGGTGAGCGAGACGCCCTCGCCGGTCCCTGATCGCCAGGGCGCCGCCTCGCGACACGCCTCGACCAGCACCGCGCGGCCGAGGGCGAGGATGGTGCCGCTCTCCTCGGCCAGCGGGATGAACTCGTCGGGCTCGACGAAGCCGCGGGTCGGATGCTTCCAGCGGGCCAGCGCCTCGACGCCGAACGTGAGCCCGGTCGCGAGCGACAGCACCGGCTGGTAGAACACGTCGATCTCGCCCTCGGTCACCGCGTGCGACAGCTCGGTCGACATCGCGTGCCGGGCGACGATCGCCGCGTGCATCGTGGGGTCGAACACGGCGAACCGGTTCTTGCCGGCCTGCTTGGCCGTGTACATCGCGACGTCGGCGTTACGCAGCATGTCATCGGCGTGCTCGGTGGTGCCGATGCTGGCGGCGATCCCGATGCTCGCGGACACCTTCAGGTCCTGCCCGCTGATGGGGAACGTGACGGCGAACGCGGCGATCAGCCGGGTCGCGACGGTGACCGCGGCACCGAGCTCGGGGTCGTCGAGCAACAGCACCGCGAACTCGTCGCCACCGAGCCGCGCAGCCATGTCTCCGGTCCGGATGCACGACCCGACCCGCTCGGCGACGGCGGTCAGCAGGCGATCGCCGGCGGGGTGGCCGAGCGCGTCGTTGACGTCCTTGAAGTTGTCGAGGTCGAGGAACAGGACGACCGGCACCCGGCCCATCCGCGGCCCCTCGAGGGCGAGGTTGACCTGCTCGGCGAACAGGCTGCGGTTGGCGAGGCCCGTGAGGGGGTCGTGGTAGGCCTGGAACCGGAGCTGCTCCTTGAGCCGCGAGAGCTCGGCGAGGGATTGCTCCAGCTGGCCGTTCTCGAGCGCCACCGCCGCCTGGTTGGCGAGGGTCTCGAGCAGGCGCAGGTCGTCGTCGGAGAACGTCGTGCCCTCGGTCAGGCGGTTGGCGACCACCATCGAGCCGATCAGCCCGGCCTCGCCGAGGAGGGGCGCGACCATGGCGTTGCGAACGGCGGGGTCGTGGCGCTCGGGAGAGATGTGCAGGAACGCGCGTCGCTCGTGGGCGACCCGCCGGTGGAGACGGTCCGCGTCCGCGAGGGGCGCCGGGACCATCATCTTGGGCGCGTGGTCCTGCTCGCACACCGTCAGCAGGCCCTCCGAGACCGAGTCGTCGCGCGGCCACAGCAGCACCTCGGCGCGCTCGGCGCGGAACATCTCGCGGGCGTGCTCGAGCAGGGCGGCCAGCGCCGAGTCGAGTTCGGGCGAGTGCTGGAGGATCCGGCTGGACTGGTAGAGCAGCTCGAGGCGCTCGTGCTTCTCGCGCTCGGAGATGTATGCCCGGTAGGCGAGGAACACGGTGAGCAACGGGACGATCAGCAGCGCGAGCAGCAGCGGGTCGAGCCACAGCACCGACACGGCGAGCAGCGCGAGGCTGGTGTTGGCGATCGCGACCAGGCCGCCGAACTGGATCATCTCCGGCAGCTTCTCGTACTGGGGCGCCCCGCCGGACATGGAGATGGCGGTCGCGATCGACGCCGCGCTGATGACCGCGGCGACGGACGTGGCAGCGAACGCCGCCGCCCAGTCGTCCGGATCGGGCACGCCGGTCGTGGTCTGCAGGGCGTAGAACACGGACAGGCCCACCGCCGCCGTGAACGCGAAGTTGGCCAGGTTGAAGGCCATCTTCACCGGCGCCTGGTT
>DATDJA010000543.1:0-2632 GCA_036520795.1 Candidatus Limnocylindrales bacterium | reverse complement strand
TGAGCCGGCGGTCCGCGTGATCCAGCTCGGCGGCCTCGATGCCGATGCGGTCGCCGAGGTGATCGGCGCCACGGTCGGCACGACGCCCAACGACCGGCTTGCCGCCGTGGTGTTGCGCGCGACGAACGGCAACCCGCTGTTTATCGGCGAGGCGGTCCGACTCCTCGAATCGGAGGGGCGGCTCGAGGAGGTTGGCGACGTCGGCGAGCTGCGAGTCGCGATCCCGGCCGGGGTCCACGCCGTCATCGCCCGCCGCATTGGCTACTTGGGAGCACCAACGGTTGACGCGCTGCGACTCGGGTCCGCGCTCGGGCCGGAGTTCAGCCTCGAAGCCCTCGGGCGGGTCGGTGACATCGCGGGTGATCAGGTGCTCGACGTGATCGACGAGGCGATCGAGGCCGGGCTGTTGCTCCCGGTCGGCGGGGCGCGCGGTCGATACCGCTTCTCGCACGATCTGGTGCGCGAGACGCTGTATGACGAGCTGTCGCCGGGCAGGCGCGTGCGGCTCCATCGGCGCATCGCGGACGTGCTCGAGACGCTGTATGGCCCGGCCGTCAACGAGCACCTGGCGGAGCTCGCGTTCCACTTCGTGCAGGCAACGGTTCGCCCGGACGGAGACGGTGCCGACGACGACGCCCCGGTCGGGCGCAAAGCGATCGAGTACGCCCGCCGAGCGGGCGATCAGGCCAGCGCCGCGCTCGCCTACGAAGAGGCCGCGCGCCTGTACCGGATGACGCTCACCGTGATGGCCCTCGGCGCCATGACGGACGACCGCGCCCGGACCGAGACGCTGCTCGCCCTCGGCGACGTCCAGACGCGGACCGGCGACCTGGACTCCGCGCGGACCACCTTCCTCGAGGCCTCGGAGATCGCGCGCCGCACAGGTGACGGACCACACCTGGCCCGCTCCGCCCTCGGCTTCGGCGGCCGCCACCAGTGGGCGAGACCGGGCCGCGACGGGCGCCTGATCCCCCTCCTCCAGGACGCTCTCGTGCTGCTCGGCGGACAGGACGAGACGCTGCGGGCGCGCCTCCTGACGCGCCTGGCCTGCGCCTGGCGCAGCTCGCCCGAGCGCCGGAACGACAGCGACTCGCTGAGCCGCGAGGCCATCGACATCGCTCGGCGGCTCGACGATCCCGCAACGCTCGTCTACACGCTCACCGGCCGGTTCTGGGCGACCTGGTGGCCGGAGAACCCGGACGAACGGCAGGCGATCGCCCGCGAGGTGCTCTCGATCGCCGAGCCACTCCGGGACGGGGAGCGCATCGCTGACGCCCACTTCATGTCCTATCTGACGCTGAGCGAGCTCGGTCGCATCCACGAGGCGAGGTCCGCGCTGGTCACCCTTGCCCGGGTGATCGAGGAGGTCCGCCAGCCGGCCCAGGTCTGGCTCGCGCCAGTCAACCGCTCGGCGCTCGCGCTGATTGCAGGCGACTTTGCGGAGGCCGAGGAGTCGGTCGCGAGCGAGGCCCGGTCGCAGTTCTGGATCACGCCGGGCCGCGACGAGGTCTCCGCCGCGCGAATGCACCGCTTCCTCCTCCGTCGCGAGCAGGGCCGCGTCGCCGAGGAGGAGGCCGCTGTCCGCCAATCGATCGCCGACTTCCCCTGGTATCCGATGTTCCGGTCGGTGCTCGTGTGCCTGCTGCTCGACATCGGCCGCGAGGCCGAGGCACGCAGCGAGTTCGCCGACCTGGCTCGAAACGAGTTCGCGGCGCTCTACCGCGACAACGCGTGGCTGTTCGGCATGAGCCTCGCGGCCGAGGCCTGCGCGCGCCTCGGTGACGCTGCGTCGGCCGACGTGCTCCTCGAGCAGCTGGCACCCTTCGCCGGCCGCCACGCCATCGCGCATGCCGAGGGCAGCGTCGGCGTCGTCGATCGCTATCTGGGGTTGCTCGCGGCGACCGTCGGGCGGCTCGACGAGGCCGAGCTGCACCTGACCGCCGCGATCGACCTCAACGACCGCATGGGCGCCCGTCCCTGGACCGCCCACTGCGAGCATGACCTGGCCGGCGTCCTCCGCCGGCGTGACAGGCCGGGAGACGCGGGCGCGGCTGCGGCCCTCGACCGCCGGGCGCTCGCGACGGCCCGCGAGCTGGGCATGGCCCTGGGGACCGAGATCGCGCCGCCGACCGACCCGGCTGAGGCCGCACCGAGCGAGGTCCCGGCGAGGTCGGCGGAGTTCCGCCGGGAAGGCGAGTACTGGTCGATCGTGTTCGAGCGGGACACATTCCGGGTCCGCGACTCGCGCGGCATGCGCCATCTGGCCCGCCTGCTGCGCACCCCGGGGCAAGAGGTCCACGCGCTGGAGCTCGCCGCTCCACCGTCGACGGCGGTTGACCGGGCGACGATCGTGGAGGCCGACGTCGCCATGGCGGGGTCCGATGATGCCGGCCCCGCGCTCGATTCGGAGGCGAAGGCCGCCTATCGAGCGCGCCTGATCGACCTGCGCGAGGACCTGGCGGAAGCGGAGAGCTGGCACGACCCGGAACGTGTGGCCCGGCTCCAGGCCGAGCAGGATGCGCTGGCGCACGAGCTGGGCGCCGCGCTCGGGATCGGGGGCCGCGACAGGCCGATGGGCAGTCCGTCCGAGCGGGCCCGAATCAGCGCGACCCGGGCGATCCGCACGGCGATG
>DATDJA010000542.1:0-3841 GCA_036520795.1 Candidatus Limnocylindrales bacterium | reverse complement strand
GCGATCGGCCGGGCGTGCCCGGCGCGATAGATCTTGTACTTGACCACGCCGACGTTGTCCGTCGCGGCGGCCCAGGCGAACGTGACGTGCGGCCCGCCGTGCTGGCGGTGGCGGACGTGGAAGTTGCCCGGCTTGCCCGGTGCCTTCGTGTCGGGTGGCGGCGGCCCACCGCCCGGCTCGACATCGATCGAGATCGTCGCCGCGGGGCCGACATTGCCCGAGGTGTCGATCGCGGCCACCGAGTAGTCGTAGGAGGTCCCGAGCTCGACGTCCTGGTCGAGCCAGTCGCGCGCGCCCGCCCCCAGCGTCGCCACGGTGGCCCCGTCCCGGCGGACCCGGTACGACTCGATGCCCGCGTTGTCGCTCGCGGCGGTCCACGCGAGACCCACGCTCGGCGTCGAGTACAGCGTCGCGGCGAGTGACCCCGGCATCCCCGGCGGCGTCGACTCGGACACCTCGACCGTGACGCCGGACGCGCCGATCGACTGCGTCGTGATCGAGATCGTCGAGACCGGGTCGGTCATCGTCTGGCCCACGAGCAGCGAGGCGTCGTTGAGCGACGCCGTCGCGGGCGTCGTGTCGAGCAGCTCCGTGGCGACCGGCGACCAGGTCGGGCTGGCCGAGCCCCAGCCCAGGCGGACCGTGACGCCGTTCACGACGGGCGAGCCCGCCGAGAACGAGTCGAAGACCCCGTGCGGCGTCCGCAGGTCGAGGTCGAAGTAGCTGCCGTCGCCGCGCGGGATCCGGACGAGCTTGACCGTCCCCGAGCCGAAGTAGGGCGCGATCGTGTAGGTGTGCCCCGGCGATCCCACCACCTTCTGCGAGGCGGACAGCCAGCCGAGCTCGCCCAGCTGCGAGCCGTGGTCGTGGCGCAGCGCAACGTTGCCCATCACGGAGAACGGGTCGGCGTAGCCCTGCGTCGAGCAGGCGCTGTTCGCGGCGATGGTGACCCGCGTCCCGTCGACTGTGCAGGTCCGCGCGTTCGCGTGCGCGAGCCCCAGGTTGTGGCCGACCTCGTGGGCCATGACCTGCGTGCTGATCGTCCCGTTGAGATACGTGTACGGGCCGGGCACATAGCCGACGCCCGCGAACCCGCAGCTGCTCGTGTAGGGCGAGATGAACATCACGTTGGTGAACGCCGTGAGGTCGACGCCGGCCGCCGTCGCGGCGTCCCAGCCCAGCGTTTCCCAGTCCTGCCAATCGCACCCCGCCGATGTCGCCGGGATCGTGTACCAGCCGTAGACCGAGGCGCTGACGCTCACGTCGCCCTTCGACTCCTCCTCGAAGAACGCCTTCATGCTCGATGAACCGCCGGCGATGGCGCTCGCGACGGTTGCCTTGGTCCAGGGCTGGGTCGGGATGTCGGTGAAGTTCATGAGGACGACGGCGAACGTGAGCGCGTCCGAATCGGCGTCGATGTGGCCGGCCGCCGCGCGGACACGCAGGTCGGCGCCGGGCGACGAGCTGGCGACGCGGAGCGCGCCACCCCGAAGCGTCCCAGTCAGCGTGACCTTCGAGCCGACCAGCCGGACGGGTCCGCGGCCGGGAAACCGGACCGGGATCGTGCCGCTGGCGGTCCGCAGGTCGTAGTGAAGGGTGTCGTCGTCACCGCGACTGTCGAAGTCGTCGACGTAATACGCTTGGAGCACGCCCGTCACGGTCTCGTCGTTGGACGGCCCCGCCGCGGCCGCGCCGGCGGGCGCGACGAGGGCACCGATCAGCAACAGCGCGATAACGGCGGGCAGGGTGGGACGGCGCATGTCCGGAGCCTCGGCCAAGACGCGCCCGGCGCGCATCACCCGTGCGTCGCGCGCCCGCGACGCGATGGTCCCGTTCGGTGCGTCTACGCACCGCTTCGATCGGTGACGAGGAGCGGCGCCTCAGGCGCTGGGCAGCTCCGAGGCCGCGTCGTCGACGGCCGCGCCCGCGTCCTTCGCCACGCCCTTTGCCTTCCGGGCGGCATCGTCGACCGCCTTGCCGGCGGCGTCGCCCGCGTCCTTGATCGCGTCGCCCGCGGCCTCGCCCGCGTCGGCGATGGCATCGCCCGCGCTGCCGTTTCCGTTCGTGCCCGGGTGCGACCCCTGGATCTGGCTCACCCGATCCTGGAGCGTCGACTGCAGCTCGTTGGCCCGGTCCTCGAGGCGCTTGCTCAGCGCGTCGAAGTCGCGCTGCATGACCTCGTCGCGGACACCCGCGTACTCCTCGCGCAGGTCGCGCCCCGTCGTCACGGAGTACAGGACGGCGCCGATCGCCCCGAGGACGATCCCTGTCAGCAGTCCGAGGATGAATTTCATGGCCAACTCTCCCGGTTGTCGGCCGGACCAACGCCGGCGCATCCCTCGCGTGGGACGATGATGGTACTCCGGCCGCACGGTTCTCCGGCCCTGACCCGGTCGCTACCGACCCGGTGCCCCGCTTGTGGACAGCTCGGGTACCACGGCGGACAGGCGCGCCTCCAGCGATCGGTAGTGGGCGTCGAACACCGCTCGCCGATCCGGAGGCACGTCGCTCTCCCACCGCCCGATGTGCGCCCGTTCGGCCGTCGCCCGGTCCTCGAAGTACGACCGCATCGCCGGGTTGTCCTCGAGACCCGCGAAGGCGAGCAGTCGTCCGTAGGATGCCTCGCGGTCGTTCGCGACGAGATCCTCCATGCGTATGACCAGGAGGCGGTCCGGCGGCACGGCTTCCGTCGCCTTCGAAGCGCGTTCGAGGCCGGCGGCCCACCAGTCGAGCGCGTCGTCCAGGTCGTCCGGGCCCCAGGCGAGGGGAGCGACCGAGCACGCGACGTCGCGCCCGTCGCGAACGCTGTGCACCAGACGCATGTCCGGGAACATGCGCAGGAGGGTCGGCGCCACGTAGACGTTCCCTGGCGTCATCTCGATCCAGCGCTGGGCGCCCGCCGCGGCCGCCAGAGGATCGAGCAGGCGGTGCGTGAACGCGGCCGCTGCAGCCAGCCGGTCCACCTCGACGTCGCGGCGCAACCGCTCGAGAGCGTCCTCGACCACCGCGCGGTCCATGAGTGCCTGCAGGCCCTCGCCGTCGCCCCGGTCGAACCACTGCTCGCGCACCCGCTTCGAGAACCGGCCGAAGCCGGTCTGGCCCTCAACGAGGTCGCACAGGCCCCCATCACCGGACAGGAACCGCACCTCCTTGCCGACCATGTGGTTGGCCGGATGCGCGTCGAGGATCCGGGCCGTGACCGTCGTCCCGCTGCGACCCGTCCCCCCGACGAAGATCGGCGGCAGGGTCGTTGTCCGGGCCGGGTCGACCGTCAGCGCCAGCCGACGCACCGTGCGTCGGACCCGGGCCCGAAGGCTCACTCCAGATAGTCCTTCAACTTTCGGCTGCGCGACGGATGCCGGAGCTTGCGCAGCGCCTTCGCCTCGATCTGGCGGATGCGCTCGCGGGTGACGTTGAACTCCTTGCCGACTTCCTCGAGGGTCCGGGCGCGCCCGTCCTCGAGGCCGAACCGGAGCTGCAGCACCCGCCGCTCGCGGCCCGTCAGCGAGTCGAGGACCGCCTCGACCTGCTCCTTGAGCAGCTGGTGCGACGCGGCCTCGGCCGGCGCCAGGGCCCCGCGGTCCTCGATGAAGTCGCCGAGGTGCGAGTCCTCCTCCTCGCCGATCGGCGTCTCCAACGACACCGGCTCCTGGCTGACCTTGATGATCTCGCGCACCTTCTCCGGGGTGACGACGACCTCCTGGCCGCGCGACATCGCCTCGGCGATCTCCTCGACCGTCGGCTCGCGGCCCAGCTCCTGGAGCAGCTGGCGCGAGACCCGGATGAGGCGGTTGATCGTCTCCACCATGTGGACGGGGATGCGGATCGTGCGCGCCTGGTC
>DATDJA010000541.1:0-2039 GCA_036520795.1 Candidatus Limnocylindrales bacterium | reverse complement strand
CGGAGGCCGTCGCCCTGATGTGCGACGCGATGCTCGAGGCGGCCAGGGCGGGCGCGACCTACGCGGAGGTCGAGGCGGCGGGACGGGCGGCGGTCGATCCCCGCGAGGTCATCGACGGGGTTCGCGAGCTCCTCGACGAGGTGCGGCTCGAGGTCCTGCTGGGCGATGGTGCCCGGGTCATCGCCCTGGTCGATCCGCTCGGGCGCGGCGACGCTCCCGACCCGCTCGGCCCCGGTGCGCTGCTGATCGGTGATCCCTCGGACGTGCTGCTCAACGAGGACCGGGCCGCGATCGAGCTCGAGGTCACGAGTCGGTCGCGACGCCGGATCCGGATTTCGTCGCACTACCCGTTCGACCGGGTCAATCCCCGCCTCGACTTCGACCGCGAGGCGGCCCGCGGCTTCCACCTCGACCTCCCGGCCGGCGCGTACGAGGGGTGGGAGCCGGGCGAGACGAAGGCCGTGCGCCTGGTGCGATCCGCGGGCCGCGGCGGCTCGGAGCGATGACCCGCCTCTCCGCGGAGGAGTACCGGGCCCGCTACGGCGCCACGACCGGGGACCGGATCCGCCTCGGCGACACGGACCTCTGGGTTCGTGTCGAGGAGGACCGGACGGCGAGGGGCGACGAGCCGGTCTGGGGCTACGCGAAGAACCTGCGCAGCCGGATCGCGCAGTGGGACGCGGCGAGCGGGCCTTCGGAGCTCGACGTCCTGCTGGCCGGTGCCCTGGTCGTGGATCCGGTCATCGGCGTCGTCAAGGCGGACATCGGCATCAAGGACGGCCGCATCGCCGGCATCGGCCGCGCCGGCAGCCCCGAGATCAGCGACGGCATCGACCTCGTCATCGGCCCCCACACGAAGTCGTTCATGGCCTACGGGCTCATCGTCACGCCGGGCGCCATCGACACCCACGTCCACACGATCGGCCCCGAGCTGCTGCCGCCCGCCCTGTCGGCCGGCGTCACGACCTTGATCACGGCCGGGTTCGAGGAGCCGCCGTTCGCGATGGAGCGCACGCTGGCGGCGCTGGAAGGATGGCCGCTGAACATCGGTATGCAGGCGGGCGCCAGGGCGATCGAGGACGGCCACCTCGACGCGCTGGTCGATGCGGGCGCCCTGGGGTTCAAGATCCACGAGGACAACGGTGCCTACCCCGAGCTCATCGACCACGTGCTGCGCTATGTCGATGCGCGCGACCTGACGCTGAGCCTGCACACGGACGGGCTGCAGGAGTCGGCCGAGCTCGAGGACACCGTCGCGGCGATCGCCGGCCGGACGGTCCACGCCTATCACGTGGAGGGAACGGGCGGTGGGCACGTGCCGGACCTGCTGGGCCTGGTGCGCGAGCCGTCGATCCTGTGCTCGTCGACCACTCCAACGATCCCCTTCGGGGTGCACACGGCGGTCGAGCACGTGCCGATGACCGTGCTCAACCACGGGCTGTCGTGGTCCGTGCCGGGCGACGTCGAGCTGGTCCGCGAGCGGGTCCTCGAGGCCCGCATGGCCGCCGAGGGGCCGTTGCACGAGCTGGGCGCGATCGCGATCGTCAACTCCGACTCGCAGGGCATGGGCAGGATCGGCGAGACCGTCCGGCGCACGTTCCAGCTGGCCCACGTCATGAAAGCCTGGCGCCGGTCGGATGCGGCCGCCGGCATCCCGGGCCTGCCGCTCGACCCCGGCCTCGACGACCCCGACGATCGCGATGACACGGCGCGGGTCATGCGCTACCTCGCCAAGATCACGATCGAGCCGGCGATCACGCACGGGCTCGCCGCGCACGTCGGCTCGCTGCAGCCCGGCCGCCTCGCCGACCTCGTGATGTGGAAGCCCGGCTTCTTCGGCGTGAAGCCGGAGTGGGTGTTCAAGGCCGGCTTCCCGGCCTGGGGCCCGATGGGCGAGGGCAACGCGACGCTCGAGCGCGCGGAGCCAACCCGCTACCGCGCGGACTGGGGCGGGGTCCCGTCGGCGGCGCCAAAGGTCGCCGTGACCTTCGTGTCCACAGGCGTGGATCGCGCGGCCCTCGCGAAACGCTTAGGGACAC
>DATDJA010000540.1:0-4663 GCA_036520795.1 Candidatus Limnocylindrales bacterium | reverse complement strand
CGCGACGGGGCCAGTCCCGTGTCGGCGAGCAGGGCGACGACCCCGCTTTCGCCCGCGGCAACCGATGGCCCCCGGGTCGCCTCGTGGACGCTCGCCAGGAGGGCGGGATCGGTGATCGGCTCACGCTGGAACAGCGCCTCGGACACGCGAATCGCATCCGCCGCGGCCGCCTCGCCATGGACCCGCCTCGTGACGTCGAGCGCGAGCGCCTTCTGCGCGGCGCGCAGCTCGGGATGGGCGGCCGTCTCGGCGTCCAGCGCCTCCACCCGCTCGCGCGGCAGTTCAGTGAACCAGCGCAGATACGTCCCGGCGTCGCGGTCGTCCGCCTGCACCCAGTACTGGTAGAACGCGAACGGCGTCGTGCGCGCGGGATCCAGCCAGACCGAATCGCCCGACTCGCTCTTGCCGAACTTCGCGCCCGACGCCGACAGCAGGAGCTTGTAGGCGATGCCGTGGGCCGGGCTCTCCTCCGCGTCGCCCGAGGTGCGGCGGATGAGCTCGAGCCCCGCCGTGATGTTGCCCCACTGGTCCGCGCCGCCCATCTGCATCTCGACGCCGTGCTCGCGATACAGGGTCGCGAAGTCGAACGCCTGGAGGGTCATGTAGCTGAACTCGGTGAACGACAGCCCGCGGTCGAGCCGCTGCTGCACCGAGTCCTTGGCCAGCATGTAGGGCACGGTGAAGTGCTTGCCGACGTCGCGCAGGTACTCGATCAGCGAGAGCTTGCCCAGCCAGTCGAGGTTGTTCGCCATCACGGCCTGTGTGGGACCCGGCGAAAAGTCCAGGAAGCGCTCCAGCTGAACCCGGATCGCGGCCACGTTGTGCTCGATCGTGGCCGCATCGAGGAGGTTGCGCTCGGACGAGCGCCCCGACGGGTCGCCGATCATCCCGGTGCCGCCGCCGACCAGGGCGACGGGCCTCCCGCCGGCCCGCTGGAGCCGGATCAGGCCGAAGATCGGCACCAGGTGGCCGACGTGCAGCGACGCCCCCGTCGGGTCGAACCCGATGTACGCCGAGATCGTGCGTCCCGTGGCGAGCCGCGCGGGCAGGCCCGGCGTCGTCGCATGCAGGATTCCGCGCCACTCGAGCTCCGCGAGCAGCCCGCCGAGCCCGGTCGAGGCCCCTTCCTCGGCCGACGCCGTCACGCGGGCGTCACAGGCTGGCGGCCGGGACCGTCGATCCTCCGGCCCGGTCGGCAGAAACGGGCGTCCATCCCCCGCATGGTATCTTCACGCGAGTCATGCAGACCAGTCTCCGGAGGCAGCGCCGTCGCCGGCTCGGTGACCGCAGCCGCCCTCGCGGGAGCGGTGCCACCGCGGCCAAGGCCGTCGCGGTAGCGATCCCCCTCTTCCTGTTCTTTGTCCTTGCCGTGGTGGGCGTCGCCGGTGCGACGGCCTCCGTTGCCGCGTACACGTACCTCGCGCGTGACCTGGCCGACCCCAAGGCGGCGCTCGACGACCTCGGGTTCACGCAGCAGACCACCGTCGTGGATCGGACGGGCAGGGTTCAGCTGGCCCGCCTCGGCGACGATCGCCGCGAGGTGGTGACCTTCGCGGACATCCCGCCCGGCCTGATCGACGCGACGACGTCCTACGAGGACAAGACGTTCTGGGACAACTCCGGCTTTGACCCCGCCGGCTTCATTGCCGCGGCGATCGACACGATCCAGGGCCGTGACCGCGGTGGCTCGACCATCACCCAGCAGCTCGTGCGCGCGCGCCTGCTGCCCCCCACCGCCTTCGAGGGCAGCGTCTACGAACGGAAGGCGAAGGAGATCATCCAGTCGATCCGCCTGACCGAGGCCTACCCGGGCCTGACCGGCAAGCAGGTGATCATCGAGAAGTACCTCAACCAGAACTTCTACGGGAACCGGAGCTACGGCGTCGCCGCCGCCGCGCGCAGCTACTGGAACAAGGACCTCAAGGACCTGACGCTTGCGCAGATGGCCCTGCTTGCGGGCATCCCGCAGTCGCCCACGCGCCTCGACCTGGTCACGAACGCCGTCGAGGAAACTTACAAGGACTCCCACGGCGACGAGCAGGAGCATCTCGTGGTTCCGCCGACGACCGAGATCGTCCAGCGCCGGAACCTCATCCTCGAGTACATGAGGACGCGCGGCGTGCTCACCAACAATCCGGACGGCTTCGACTACCTGGGCACGCACTACCCCGCCTACACCGACGCCGACTACGAGGCCGCGAAGGCCGAACCCGTCATCCTCGGCTCACAGGCGACGGCGCGCTGGCGTGCACCGCAGTTCGTTTGGCAGGTGCGCAATGAGCTCGGCGAGATCCTGTGCGGCGATGCGTCCGAGTGCCAGAAGATCGACACCGGCGGGTACCAGGTGTTCACCACGCTCGACTACCGGATGCAGCGGATCGTCGAGAAGTGGGTCTTCGCGGCAGCCATGGTCCCCAACTCGAACAACCAGGACAAGATCCTGCGGAACCGCGGGATCCCGCGCCGCGAGTGGAGCTGGATCAAGCAGCTCACGGGTCACAACATCCACAACGCGGCCTCGGGCGTCGTCGACTACCGGACCGGCGAAGTCCTCGCCTACGCCGGGTCGGCGTCGTTCACCGCCAAGGGCAACAAGAAGTTCCAGCCCCAGTTCGACGTCCTCGGGAGCGGCTGGCGGCAGCCCGGGTCTTCGATCAAGCCGCTCGTATACCTCACCGGCCTCAACGACGAGACGATGACCGCGGCGACCATGTTCATGGACGTCGTCACCAACTTCGCACCGTCCGGGGCGAAGGCGTTCTATCCGACCCAGGCCGACAGCGCCGAGCGAGGCCCCGTGCGGCTCCGCAGCGCACTCCAGTTCTCGCTCAACATCCCGGCGATCAAGGCGGGGATCATCAACGGGATCGACCACACCTACAACAAGTTCCAGGACTACGGCCTGACGTTCCAAGACGGGACGTCCCCGGTGGTCTCGGAGAGCATCGGCACGCTCGGCACCCACCCGATCGACATGATCAGCGCGTACGGGGCGATCGCCAACGGCGGGGTGCTGATGCCGCGCCACATGATCCGGAAGGTGCTCGACGAGAATGGCACGCAGGTCTGGCCGCTGAACGACGCCAAGCCCTCGGGCAAGCGGGTCGCCTCGCGCGGCGCGGCCTACATCATGACCGACATCCTCGCGGGCAACACGCAGCTCAGCGTCAACCCGTTCTGGGGCAAGTGGCGCATCACCGACGGCGTGAGCGGCTCCCGCGTCCGCCCGGCTGCGTACAAGACCGGCACGACCAACGAGAACCGCGACGTCCACGCCTACGGCTATCTCGCCCCGCCCACCAAGAAGGATCTGCCGGCCCTGGTCGCGGGCGTGTGGATGGGCAACTCGGATAACTCGCCCAACGACGGCAAGCTGTCGCTCGACACGTCGGCGCCGCTGTGGTCGGCGATCCTGTCCGACGTCTCGAAGGGGATGCCGATCGAGGGCTTCGGGCGGACCAAGCCGAAGGGGCTCGAGACCGCGAGGGTCGACGCGTTCACCGGCATGAAGCCGGGCGGCGGCGGCCGCAGGACCGTCGAGGAGCTGTTCCTGCCGGGGACGGCGCCCAAGCGGTCTGCGAACGCCGGTGTGGTCATCGATGTCGACGCGGCGTCGGGCCTCCGCTGGCGGGACGGCTGCATCGGACCGAAGGTCGCTCGCACGTTCATCGACTTCAGCAACGTCGAGTCAGGCTATCGCTCGTGGCAGCGCGCGGACATCGCGTGGCAGGCGCGCGCGGCTCGCGGGCCGGGCGTGTCGGGCGGCCCCAAGGGCACGCGTACGGCCTATCTCTACGGCAGCGGCTTCTACCCGTTCGGCGCCTCGTGGGGCGGCCGGTTCGCACCGAGCAAGACGTGCAAGCTCGCGCCTCCGCCGCCGACGCCGTGCATCTCGATCGATCCATTCAACCCGTGCCCGACGGCGCCGCCCGAAGAGACCCCGTCACCGCCCACCAACCAGGGCGGCGGGAACGGCATCGGGTTCCCGCCCAGGCCCTGAGGACCGCGGGGCCGATCCGGCCTACAGGCGCACGATCGTCGCGCCGTCCCCGCCTTCGCCCCGCTCGCCGGGCCGGATGCCCTTCACCAGCGGATTGGCCGCGGCCTGTTCGCGGACGGCGTCGCGCAGGGCGCCCGTCCCGAGGCCGTGGATGATGAGCACCTGTTCGAGGCCGGCCAGCGCCGCATCGTCGAGGTAGCGCGACAGCGCCTCGAGCGCCTCGTCGACGCGGGCGCCGCGCAGGTCCAGGGACGAGGCTACGGTCCGGGCCTTCGACAGCTGCAGCGCGCCGACGCCCGATGCCCCGCCGCTGCGCGCTGATGCGCGGTCCCCGTCGGTGCCGCCTCCCACGCCCACCGCCGGCTCGAGGTCGTCGACGTTGACCGATACCCGCATCCCGCCCGCCTCCAGCGTCGCCCGCGTGCCACCCTTCTCGAGGGCCGCGATCCGTCCCTCCCAGCTACCGCTGCGGCTGCGCGCGCGGTCCCCGAGGCGCCACACGTGGGGCTCGGCGGGCTCCGGTCGCTCCGCCGGCTCCGCCTGACGCTCGTTGACGGGCAGGCGCTCGAGGGTGCGCTCCGCGTGGGCGACGGCATCGTCGATCACGGGCGCCGTCACCGTCTCACGCTCCAGCCGCATGCGGATCCCCGCGACGTCGTCGCG
>DATDJA010000539.1:0-3454 GCA_036520795.1 Candidatus Limnocylindrales bacterium | reverse complement strand
CGCGTTCCGCGAGCTGCTCGACGCGGCGCACGCGCGCGGGATCCGCGTGGTCATCGACGGGGTGTTCAACCACTGCGGTCGCGGGTTCTGGCCGTTCCACAACGTCCTGGAGATGGGCGCCGAGTCGCCCTACCGCGACTGGTTCTTCCTCAATCCCGAGTTCCTCCGGACGGGCAGGCCGCTGCGTGCCTACGACGGCCCGCCCGGGCCCGCCCTCGACCTGTCGGCGACCGACCTCGGTGCCCGCGACGGGACGGCGTCGCTGCGTGACCTCGGCTACCAGGCGTGGTGGGACCTGCCCGCACTGCCCAAGCTCAACGTCGGAAACCCCGAGGTGCGCGAGTACCTGCTCGGTGCCGCGGAGCACTGGATCCGGCTCGGCGTGGACGGGTGGCGGCTCGATGTCCCCGAGGAGCTCGAGGACCCCGACTTCTGGCGCGAGTTCCGGCGGCGCATCCGGGCGATCAACCCCGACGCCTACATCCTGGCCGAGATCTGGTTCCCGAACGAGGAGGTGCTCCGGGGCGACCAGTACGACGCCGCCATGAACTACCCGTTCCTGACCGCGGTGGCCTCGTTCGCCGGCGGCGTCCACGTCGACGAGTCGATCGCCGCCCAGCACGGCTGGCTCGCCGCCAACCTCCAGCCGCTGGACGGCCCAGCCTTCGCCGACCAGCTCGGGCAGCTCATGACCCAGTTCGATGCGGCGGTGACCTCGGTCCAATACAACCTCGTTGGCAGCCACGACACGCCCCGGATCCTGTCGATCCTCGGCGGCGACGCCGACGGCGTCCGCCTCGCGGCGCTGATCCAGGCGACGCTGCCGGGCGCTCCGGCCGTGTACTACGGGGACGAGATCGGCATGACCGGGTCGATCGATCCCGGTGCCCGCGGCGCCTTCCCGTGGGAGGAGCCGGAGACCTGGGACGAGACGATCCGGGACTACCTGCGGGCGGCGTTCCGGCTCCGTCACGAGCAGCGCGTCCTGCGCCGGGGCACGTTCCGGCTGGCGGGCGCGCAGGGCCCGATGGTCGCCTGGGTCCGATGGCTGGGCGACACGACGGCCCTGGTCGTCGTCAACAACGGTGAATCCGCGTCGACCCTGACGGTCGAGGCGCCGGAGCTGCTCTCGCGGACCCTCGTCTCGGCCCCGCTGCCCGGCGACCCCGCGCCGGTCACGTTGCAGCCGGGGTCAGCCAGGTTCGACGTCTCGCTGCCCGCCCGGACCGGCCGCGTCTTCATCGCCTGAGGTCGACCCTGACCATCGTCACCCCCCGAATGGGGGGGTGCCTGCCGCGAGACAGGGAGAACGAATTCGCGGGTCTGCGGCGTATGCTCGGGTGACGTGTCAGATCTCCCGTTGGTGCTGGAAGCACCGCTCGTCCCGCGTCTCCGGGCAGCAGTCGACCTCGAGGGCAAGCTCGTGCGCGCCCTGGATGCGCTCGGCCCGCTCGCGGGTCGTGACGCTGGTTTCGTCGACCTTCCCGACGGCGGCTTCCGCGATCGCCTGACCGCGCGCGGCATCGCGAGCATCCCGCTCCCCCTCTCGAGCCCCCTCGTGATCGACCTGCCCGACCACAGCCTCGACGCCCTCGTCACGCTCTGGACGGCGTTCCGCGGTGTGGACGACGCGGAGCTGCGTGAGGCCGACCGGGTGCTCCGGCCCGGCGGCCGGCTCCTCGTCGTGCACAACTACGGCCGCGACGATGTCAGCAGGCTGCGCGACGCCGAGTCACCCGAGTACCGGGTGTGGAGCCGGCGAGCGGGCCCATTCCTCGCCGGTGACGCGTTCAAGATTCGCGTCCTCCACTGCTTCTGGACCTTCGGGTCGCTCGACGACGCGCAGTCGTTCCTGGGAGACGCGTTTGGCGAACAGGGGGCGGCGCTCGGCGCGGAGCTGAGTCGGCCGCGCCTGTCGTGGAACGTCGCGATCTACCACCGCTGGCAGGGTGGGGTCGCCCCCGAGGCCGTGGCCCAGCGGGCCGTCGCGCCCGCCCAGTAGCTTCCGGGAGCCGGGATCGCCGGTCCTGCTACGCTCGCCCGGATGAGCCGACGCTACCCGGACGGCGCGACCACCAGGAGCGCCTCCGCTCGCGACGATCCCGGCCGGAGCCGGGGGCCGCACCTCGGTCCGATCCGGATCACGCCCGTGCGCGTGACGCTCGTCATCGCGCTGGTCGGGGGGATCGGGTTCCTGGCCTACGCCACCTTCGCCCGCGATCAGCTCCAGGTCCCCATGATGGCGACCGGGTTCGCGATCTGCGGCCTCGTGTTCGCCGCGGTGGCGGCGCTGGCCGTCTTCGGGGTGATTCGTGCCGGGCGGGAGGGTCGCGACGGGCGCGCGGTGCTCTCGGCGCTGGTCGGGGGACTCGTCGCGGTCTGCGCGCTGATGTTCCTGTCTGCCGCGCTGATCATGGGCATGATCTGGAGCGGGACCCGGACGACCTGAGCGGACGTCGCGCGACGGAGCCCGGGAACCCCTCTGCTACACTCGCCCGGCCCCGCCGCGGGTCATGGGCCCCCATCGTCTAGAGGCCTAGGACGCCACCCTTTCAAGGTGGAGATCGCCGGTTCGAATCCGGCTGGGGGTACCACCTGGTCCGCCCTGCCGCCCTGCTATCCTCGCTCGCGATGGAGATCATGGGCGTGACCATCCGCACGATCGTGACGGAGAACGTCGCGACTCGCTGCGACGGGTGCCGCGAGGTCATCGACGGGACGCCGTGGCGCGTCAACCTGCTGGACACGGTAGCGCCAGAGGTGGCCGTCGGCTGGACCGAGCAGACGCCCATCAACCCCGGCCCGCACCAGTTCCACGCCGACCCGGCGTGCGTCCGCCGCTGGATGGCCGAGAAGGGCTACCTGCTGTGCCGCCGGGGCGAGGTGCGCGAGATCATGCGCCCCGTGGAGCTGCCGCTCGACCCGCCCGCCTGGGGCCTGTGTGACGGGATCCATCGCGACGACCACGAGTTCGTCCCGGCCTGATTCGGGGGACTGGCCGGGCTGCGGGCCGGCCAGTTGACGGGCGACGGAGCGCGTGCCTACACTCCGGCGCCGCGGTCGCGTCGAGCGACCAAGGTTTACCCAGATTCTGACGGCCTGACCGGGCATCCGCTTGCCCTGGAGACGGAGGACTCGTGCCGGAAGCCCGGTCGCGCCCCGAACGTGCCCCGGCGGCGTGCCTGCCGCTGGGCCAGGCGAGCCGGCTCCTCGGCGTCGACCCCGACACGCTTCGTCGATGGGCCGACGAGGGGCGCGTCCCGGCGTTCACGACCCTGGGCGGCCACCGCCGGTTCGAGCGCCGGACGCTGGAGCGCCTCATGGCGTCCCGTCGGACGGGTGCCGTGGGCGCCCTCGGCGGCGTCGGCGATACCACCAACCGCCTGAGCGCCGCCTACCGCCGACGCTACGGCGAGCTCGGTGGGGACGGGCAGGACCTCCGTTCGATCGTCCC
>DATDJA010000538.1:0-7274 GCA_036520795.1 Candidatus Limnocylindrales bacterium | reverse complement strand
CCGTGAAGGCGTTGATCAGCTGGATGGGGGTCACGACGTCGTAGCCCTGGCCGATGCCCGCCTGGTAGGTCTCACCCTCGAACATCGGCTGGCCATACGCGCTCATCTTCCACTTGTTGTTCGGGACGATCCCGGGAACCTCGCCGGGCAGGTCGATCCCCGTCGGGGCCCCGAACCCGTACTGGCGCGCCCAGTACGCGAGCCGGTCTGCCCCGAGCATGCCGGCCACCTGGAAGAAGAACGTGTCCGACGAGTGGCCGAATCCGCAGTTGATGTCGCACAGGCCGAAGCCGGCCCGGTTCCAGTCGTAGAAGCGCGTGCCGCCGATGGTCAGGTAGGCGCGGGTCTGGAGGCGCGTCTCAGGGGTGATCTTCTTGTCCTGGAGGCCGCCCGTGCCGGTCACGAGCTTGTACGTCGATCCGGGCGGGAAGTGGCCCTGCACGGCCTGGTTGGTGAGCGGCTCGTTCTTGTTTTCGACCAGCCGCCTGAAGTCCTTCGCCGAGATGCCGCGCGAGAACGCGTTGTTGTCGTAGGTAGGCAGGCTCACGAGAGCCAGGACCTCGCCCGTCTGTGGATTCATGACGATGAACACGCCGCGCTTCAAGCCTGCGGTCCGGATGCCCCACTTCAGGGCGGCGGTCGCCTCCTTCTGGATCGTGCGGTCGATCGTCAGCGTGAGGGATGCACCGGGGATGGCCTGCTGCGTCGTGCGAAGCACCTGGATGTCGCGACCCGTAGCGTCGCGCTCGACCAGCTCTGTCCCGTAGGTCCCGCGCAGCTCGGACTCGAACGACGCCTCGACGCCCGCCTTGCCCAGCAGGTCGTCAGCAAGGTAGCCCTGGGACTTGAGCCGCTCGAGGGTGCCGCCGTCGATCCGGCCCGTATAGCCGAGGATGTGGGCCATCAGCGGCCCGTCGGGGTACTCGCGGCGGGTCTCGACCTTCACCTGGACGCCCGGGAGCTCGTCGACCGACTCGGACACGATCCGGGCGATCCGTTCGGGCACGTCCTGGGCCACGCGAACCGGGTCGAACCGTGAGCCGGGCGCGCTGTCGAGCGTGGTCAGGATCTCCGAGGCCGGCATCTCGAGCAGCGTTCCGAGCCGCTGTGCGACGTCCTGGCGACGGCTGAACGGCAGGTCGGCGGGGACGATCCTGACCGCCCACATGGCGACGTTGCTGACGAGCAGCCGGCCCTTCCTGTCGTAGATCAGGCCGCGTGGCGCCGGGATCGACTCCGACACGGTCCGGTTCGCTTCGGCGCGGGCGGCGAATGCCTCCCCACGGTCGATCTGGAGGTAGGCGAGCCGCGCACCGAGCACGCCGAACACCAGCACCATCACGATGCCGAAGGTCAGGAATCGGATCGGGCGGCGATCGCGTTCGCGGTTCGGGGCGAGCAGATCCTCGTTCACCAGGCCATCCGTTCAACGTCGCGCCGGCGCGCGGAGATGGCTACGGCGAGGGGGCCGACGGCGGCGGCAATGATGACGTCATACACGGTCGAGGGCAGGATCATGCCCAGGGCGGCCGAGGTGATCGGCGCCGTGGTGAGCGCGGCGGTCGTGACGAGGATGAGCATCGAATACAGGGGGCTCGCGACTGCAGTGGCGCCGATCGGCGCCAGGATCCGGATCCGGCCGAGGAAGCTGCCGACGAGGTAGCCCGCGCCGACGGCGATGAGGAGCGAGAACGACGTCGAACCGAGCGGACGCTGGGTCACGACGTCGAGGGCAAGCCCTCCGACAAAGGCCCAGGTCAGGCCGACCTCGAGGCCACCGACGATGGCCGCAATGACGCCGAACACCAGGATCGGGTGCGGAACGGCGTCGCCAATTCTCAGGTATGGGACAACGGTGAATTCGACGAGCGCGGTCACCACGGCCAGCGCCGCGGCGATGGTGAACTTCATCAGGCGTTCGATCCTCGGCTGAACAGCCGACGATCGGGCCCGGGTCTATAGCGGCCGCGACGACGGAGTGACAGCAAACTCGCGCGCAAGTATCCCATGGGGTCCCGGAACCGGCAATCGCACGGCCGCCCCATGACCATGACCCTTGTTTCACGTGAAACACCGCTTCGATGAGCTCAGCGCCCATGCCATTGCACACGCCGTGATCCACCGACGTGCCACGTGAAGTGCCAGTTGAGTGGCGCCTGTCACGCTAGATCGATCGAGCCCACCGGACCGCGGGTTTCGGGGTCTCCGATGCTAGAATTCAGGGTGATGAGCGTGTTTGGAACAGGAGGCTGAGTGGGCCAGACGATCGCCTGCACCAATCAGAAGGGCGGCGTCGGGAAGACCACCACGGTGGTCAATCTCGCAACCTATCTGGCTCTCCTCGGTGACCGCGTCCTCGTCATCGACCTCGATCCCCAGGGCAATGCGACGAGCGGGTTCGGGATCGATCGCCTCTCCATCGACCGGTCCGTCTACGACGCACTCGTGGACGGCGTCGCGCTGGGAGAGGTCCACGTACCGACGCCGGTGCAGGGGGTTCGCCTCGTCCCCTCGTCGATCGCGCTTGCGGGCGCTGAGGTGGAGCTCGCGGGCGTCGACGGCCGGGAGCGCCGCCTCGCCCGCGCACTCGCGAGCGAGCGCGATTCGTGGGACTGGATCCTGATCGACTGCCCGCCGTCCCTGGGCATCCTCACGGTGAACGCGCTGACCGGCGCCGACGCCGTGCTGGTGCCGATCCAGTGCGAGTACTACGCGCTCGAAGGCCTCACCCAGCTGATCGCCACCATCAACCTCGTTCGCGACCACCTGTACCCCGACCTGGCGATCACCGGCGTCGTGCTCACGATGTTCGACGGCCGGACCAACCTCTCGACCGAGGTCGCAGCGGAGGTCCGCCGCCACCTGCACGAGACCGTGTTCGACACCGTCGTCCCGCGCAGCGTGCGCCTGTCGGAGGCGCCCAGTCACGGCCTGCCGATCGCGCTCTACCGTCCGGAATCGAAGGGCGCCGAGGCGTATCGCGACCTCGCGGCGGAGGTCCGGGCCCGAGGATTCAAGGGGACGAGCGCCGGCGGCGGACCGGGTTCCGGCCACGTTCCAACACCCGGCCCGCTGCCTGGCACCCAGCTGGCAGGTATCGGCGCATGACGCTCAAGACCGATCGCAACGCGCCGGCGCTCGGGCGCGGGCTGTCCTCGCTCATCCCGCAGCGGCCGACCACGGCCACGGCGATCGTCGAGGTGCCGCTCGCCCGCATCTCGCCGAACCCCTACCAGCCACGTCACCGCATCGACGAGGCCAGCCTCGAGGAGCTCCGCGCGAGCATCCGCGAGCACGGCGTGCTGCAGCCCGTGCTGGTGACCGAGACCCTCGATGGCTACCAGCTCGTGGCGGGCGAGCGACGCGTGCGTGCCGCGCGCCTGGCCGGCCTCGAGCGGATCCCCGCGCTCGTCCGCCAGCTCGCCGACCGCGCGCAGCTCGAGGTCGCGCTCGTCGAGAACGTCCAGCGCGCCGACCTCGACCCGATCGACGAAGCGCTTGCGTATCGCCAGCTCATGGAAGAGTTCGGGCTCACCCAGGAGCATGTCGCGGAGCGCGTCGGCAAGGCGCGCACGACGATCGCCAACACGCTGCGGCTCCTCGACCTCCATCCGGACGTCCAGGCCGCGATTGCCGATGGCCGGCTGACCGAGGGCCACGGTCGCGCGCTCGGCGGGCTGCCGGTCGAGGGTCAGGCGCACGTCGTCGGAACGGTGATCGGGCAGGGCCTGTCGGTGCGCCAGACCGAGGAGCTCGTCCGGCGGCTACGCGAGCCGCGACCGGCCAGAGAGGTCGCGCCGGCACCGCGCCTGGACGCCGACTTGGAGCGCGTCGAGACGGACCTCCGCGAACGCCTCGGGACCAAGGTCAGCCTCAGCCGGTCGCGCAACGGCGGTCGGATCGTGATCGAGTACTACAGCGACGAAGAGCTCGCTCGGCTCTACGAGCGCCTCATCGGAGGGACTGCGTGACGGACGTCGGCGATCGGCAGCGGACGGAGGAAACGAACGGCCGCGCCACCCGCGCCCGGAAGGCCAAGGCCCCGGTGGGCGGGGACTACACGGCCGCCAGCATCCAGGTCCTCGAGGGCCTGGAGGCGGTCCGCCGGCGGCCCGGCATGTACATCGGGTCGACGGACTTGCGGGGCCTCCATCACCTCGTGTGGGAGGTCGTCGACAACTCGATCGACGAGGCGATGGCCGGGTTCGCGACCACGGTCACGGTCACGATCCACGAAGACGGCAAGATGACCGTCGAGGACGACGGTCGTGGCGTGCCGGTGGGCCGCCACGCCACGGGCAAGGATGCCCTCGAGGTCGTCCACACGGTCCTGCACGCCGGCGGCAAGTTCGGCGGCGGCGGCTACAAGGTGTCAGGCGGCCTGCATGGGGTGGGCGTCTCGGTCGTCAACGCGCTCTCGTCGTGGTTGCGCGTCGAGTCGGCCCGCGACGGTGGTGTCTGGGCCCAGGAGTACGTGCGCGGCAAGCCGAAGACGAAGGTCGAGAAGATCGCGCCCCAGGGGTCGCGCAAGGGCACACGGACGGTCTTCCAGGCCGACGCCGACATGTTCGAGTCGACCGAGTTCTCCTTCGACATGATCGCCCAGCGCCTGCGCGAGTCCGCGTACCTCACCAAGGGCGTCTGGATCACGCTGCGCGACGAGCGCGTCGACCGGGAGCGGAGCTTCTACTTCGAGGGTGGCCTCGTCTCGTTCGTGCGCCACCTCAACCGGAACAAGGAAGCGCTCCACCAGCGGCCGATCTACACCGAACGCCGGGACGGCACGACCACGATCGAGGTCGCGCTCCAGTACAACGACTCGTACACGGAGAACGTGCTCGCGTTCGCGAACAACATCAACACGATCGACGGTGGCTCCCACGTCACGGGCTTCCGCCGCGCACTGACGCGATCGCTGAACGAGGGGGCGAAGAAGGCCAGCGTGCTCCGCGACGCCGACGGCAACCTGTCGGGCGACGACGTGCGGGAGGGCCTCACGGCCGTCATCAGCGTCAAGCTGACCGACCCGCAGTTCGAGGGCCAGACGAAGGCCAAGCTCGGCAACGCCGAGGTCGCCGGCCAGGTCGAGAGTGCCCTTGCCGACGCCATCGCCCAGCACCTCGAGGAGAACCCGGCGGACGGTCGCCGGATCATCGAGAAGTGCCTGACGGCGGCGCGCGCCCGCGAGGCCGCACGCAAGGCGCGCGATCTCGTCATCCGCAAGGGCGCGCTCGACGGCATGTCGCTCCCCGGCAAGCTCGCCGACTGCCAGGAGCGCGACCCCGCCAAGAGCGAGCTCTACATCGTCGAGGGCGACTCGGCCGGCGGCTCAGCCAAGCAGGGCCGCGATCGGCGGTTCCAGGCGATCCTGCCGCTGCGCGGCAAGCTGCTCAACGTCGAGAAGGCCCGGCTGGACAAGATCCTCAGCTCGGACAACGTCAAGCCGCTGATCATCGCGCTCGGTGGCGGCATCGGCGACAGCTTCGACATCACCAAGCTGCGGTACCACCGGATCATCATCATGACCGACGCCGACGTGGACGGGGCCCACATCCGGACGCTCCTGCTGACGTTCTTCTTCCGGCACATGCCCGAGGTCATCGACTCCGGCTACCTGTACATCGCGCAGCCGCCGCTGTATCGGATCTCGACGGGCAAGGTCACGAAGTACGCGCAGTCCGAGAAGGACCGCGAGCGCGTGATCAAGGAGTTCACGACCAAGAACCTGAGCGTCCAGCGGTTCAAGGGCCTGGGCGAGATGAACGCCGACCAGCTCTGGGAGACGACGATGAACCCGGAGACGCGGACCCTGCTCAACGTCGAGGTCGAGGACGCGGGCGAGGCGGACTCGATCTTCACGATGCTCATGGGCGAGCGGGTGGAGCCGCGCAAGGACTTCATCAAGACCGAAGCCCGCAAGGTCCGCAACCTTGACATCTGACCCCGTGCTCACGCTCCCGGACGTCCGCATCGGGGGGAGCCGGATCGTCCTCGCTCCACACAACTGCTTCGCCTGCGGGACGCTCAACTCGCACGGGCTCCATCTCGACCTGCATGCGGGCGACGATCGGTGCTGGACGGAGATGACGCTCGATCGCCGGTTCGAGGGCTGGGAGGGCATCGCGCACGGCGGGATCGTGTGCACGCTGCTCGACGAGGTGATGGCCTGGGCGCTCGTCGACCACGACCTGTGGGGCGTCACCGCGCGCCTGGCCGTGGACTTCAAGCGGCCCGTCCCGATCAACCGGCTGATCCGTGCCGAGGGCCGGGTGGTCGCCGTCCGGCGGCGACTCGTCGACGCAGCGGGCGTCGTGATCGACCCGGCAACCGGGGAGATCCTCGCGAGGGCGGAGGCCACCTACTTCGGGGCGCCCGAGGCACGCAAGCAGGAGCTGAAGGAGCGGTACGCGTTCCGGCTCGAGCCCGACAGCATCCATGGTGGCGCGGCGGCCACGACCGGTCTGCCCGAGCTGGTGGACGTCGGATGACCGCCGCGATGGCGGAGGCCCCGATCCCGGTCTCCCCGGTCACGCAGCGCGCCCGCGAGCTCGTCGCGGAACGGACGCCCGCGGCGCTCGCGCTCGGCCGGGCGGCCGGCGACCTGGTCAACGACCCAAGATCGCTCGCGACCGCGATCCGCGTCGGCCTTGAGCGGCTCGCCGACCCGGACTACCTCGACGGCCAGCGCCGCGTCGCACCCGGCATCGGCCCGATCCTGGGCGTCCGCCAGCCCCTGCTCGCCGCGGTCAGCCGCGGCCTGCGATCCGCGACCCGGCGCGACCGGGCCGCGTCCCTTCTCGACGTCACGGACGCGCTCCTGCGCGACGAGCTGCTCGAGCTCCACTGGCTCGCCTTCGACCTCCTCGAGCGGACGATCGCCGACGAGCCCGAGCGGACCTGGCAGCGGGTCCGCGTCGAGTCGGCCCGCGCGGGCGACTGGATCACGGTCGACTCGCTCGCGCACGTCGCCGGCCGCGGGATCCTCGCGGAGCCGTACCGCTGGGCCGAGCTCGAGCAGCTGGTCTACTCGCCCTCGCGTTGGGAGCGCCGGCTCGTCGGCTCCACGATCGCGACGATCCCGCATGTCGATCGGCAGCTGGGCCGCGACCCGGAGGTCGCTGCCCGGGCTCTTGCGATCCTCGCCGACCTGATTGGCGACGCCGATCCTGACGTCCAGAAGGCGTTGTCGTGGGCGCTGCGCTCGATGTCGGTCGTCGATGAGGACGCCACGGTCGCGTTCCTGCGCCGCGAGGCTGGTGTCGCCCGCGCGACCA